>CAJYKY010000489.1 GCA_913775005.1 uncultured Achromobacter sp. | reverse complement strand
CCATGCAACGCCCTGCCCCCGCCAACCTTCCGCCCCTGTCCGCCGCCGCCCAGCAACACAGCGACGCCACCGCTGCGCATCTGCGCGCCGCGATCACGGCCAACGGTGGCTGGTTGCCGTTCGATCACTGGATGGCCGAAGCGCTGTACGCGCCCGGGTTGGGCTATTACGCCGCGGGCAACGTCAAGCTGGCCGACGGTGACGACGACGCCAAAGCGCCCGCCGGCGACTTCGTGACCGGCCCGCAGCTCACGCCGCTCTTTGCGCGCACGCTTGCCCGTCAGGCGGCAGCCGTATTGCGCCAGACGCAGACGCAAACCGTGCTCGAGTTTGGCGCCGGCACCGGCGCGCTGGCCGAAGGCGTGCTGCGCGAGCTGGACGCGCTGGGTCTGGAGCAAACGCAATACCGCATTCTGGAAGTGTCCGCAGACCTGCGCGCACGGCAAGCCGAGCGGCTCGCGCCGTTTGGCGACCGCGTGCAATGGCTGGATGCGCTGCCCAACACGTTTGCGGGCTGCGTACTGGCCAATGAGGTGCTGGACGCCATGCCCGTGTCGCTGTTCTGCTGGAGCGACGACGGCGCCGTGCTGGAACGCGGCGTGTCGCTGGATGCCAATCAGCACTTCGTATGGTCCGACCGGCCCGCCCCGGCCGCGCTGGCCGCCGCCGTAGCGGAACGCATGCCGGCGCTGCCCGGCTATGTGTCGGAAATCAATCTGCAAGGCGAAGCGTGGATCACAGCGATGGGCAGCTGGCTGGAGCGCGGCGCCGCGCTGCTGGTGGATTACGGCTTTCCGCGCAGCGAGTATTACCACCCGCAACGCGCCGGCGGCACGCTGATGTGCCATCTGCGTCATCACGCGCATGGCGACCCCTTCACCGCCCCCGGCTTGCAGGACATCACCGCCCACGTCGACTTCACCGCCATGGCAGACGCAGCGCTGGAGGCCGGCTTGCAGGTGCTGGGCTATACGTCGCAGGCGCGTTTTCTGATGAACGCCGGCTTGATGGACTTGCTGGCGCAGCTGGACCCGTCGGATGCACAGCAATACGCACAAGCGGTGGCGCCGGTGCAAAAGCTGCTGTCCGAAGCCGAGATGGGCGAGCTATTCAAAGTGCTGGCCGTCGGCCGGGGGATGACCGAACCGCTGGCCGGCTTTGCTCGCGGCGACCGGCTGGGCAAGCTGTAAGTCGATAACGCGCTGCGTGCCGCGCAGTGCGGCCAAGCCGCCTATCCCGCCAGCGCCACCAGCTGCGCCAGACGCGCCTGCCGCACACTGTCTTTGATGCGCGCCGGATCGCCCGCGCAGGCTTTCGCAATCGCTCCCGCGTCCACATTGCGCGCGGCACTTGCGCGCGTGCGCCACGCGTCAATGTCCACCTTCCGCAGCACAGCCGCCGTTTCCAACAGATTCAAAAAACGATCCGGCTTGCGCAAGGCGTCAGCGCGTTCCATCAGCGCAAGCTGGGCGTCGGCGCCGCCCTGATCCGCGTGATCCAGGCCCGTCAGCACCTCGGGCAATAGCCGCGCGTAATCGTTGCATTCCGTCGGCACGCGCATGCGCCGGCCCAGCGCCTCGCGCTCGGGCGTCAAACGGCACAGCAAGGCGTAGCGCCCCGCCAGCGACAAGCCCGCTTGCGCCGAGCGGTCGATATCGGACGCCACGTCGTCCACGCCTTGCAGTTCGGGCATCACGCGAGCCAGCGCGCCGGAATCTCGCAGCACGCCCAGCATCCGCGAAGGCTTCTTTGCCATCAGCCCGCGCGACAATTCCTTCCAGACGCGCTCGGCCACCAAGGCGTCGGCCTCGCCGGCCTGCACCATGCGCTGACACAGCGCCATCGTTTCAGGCGCCACGGTGAAATCATCGAACCGCGCGGCAAAGCGGCCCAGCCGCAAGATGCGCACCGGGTCTTCCTGGAATGCCTCGCCCACATGACGGAAGACACGCGCGCGCACATCGGCGGCGCCACCCAACGGGTCGACCAGTTCGCCGTCCTGCGTTTGAGCAATGGCGTTGATGGTCAGGTCTCGGCGGCGCAGGTCTTCTTCCAGCGTGACGTCCGCGCCGGTGTAGAACGTGAAGCCCTTGTAGCCCCGGCCGGATTTGCGCTCGGTGCGCGCCAGCGCGTATTCCTCTTTGGTGCGCGGGTGCAGGAACACGGGGAAATCACCGCCCACCGGAATGAAACCGCGTCGTGCCATGTCTTCGGGCGTGGCGCCCACCACCACCCAATCGTGGTCGCCCGGCGTCAGCCCAAGCAGGGCGTCGCGCACGGCACCGCCCACGATAAACACCTGCAAGCCATCGGTGGCCGGATCCCGCGTCATGGAATCGAGGTGCTCTCGGCGCCCAGCGGCACGATATTGCCCAGACGTTCTTTCAGCGACTGCGACTGGCCGCTGAACATCGCCGCGTAATAGACGGCGTTGGACATCACGTTCTTCACGTACGTCCGCGTTTCATTGAACGGGATGGTCTCGGCGAAGATCGCGCCTTCCACTGGATGCGAGAACGTCGAGCGCCAATTGTGCGGGCGGCGCGGACCCGCGTTATAGCCCGCGCTGGCCAGCATCTGCGACCCGTTCAGATCACGCAGCACCATGTTCAGATAGTTGGTGCCCAGTTCCGTGTTGGTGTCGAAATCATTGACGCTGGCAGGCGTGAAATCCGTCATGCCGATCTTGCCCGCGACCCACTTGGCGGTGGCCGGCATCAGCTGCATCAGGCCGGACGCGCCCACGTGCGAGCGAGCGTCCATGATGAAGCGTGATTCCTGGCGGATCAGGCCATAGACCCAGGCCGGGTCCAGCGCAATCGCGTTGGCCTTGGCGGTGACGCGGCCTTCGAACGGCGCGATGAAGCGCTGGCTGAAATCGAATTCCTTTTCGGTGCGGTCCGACGTGTTGACCACGCGGTCGAAGATGTTTTCAGCGCGGGCCAGTTCGGCGGCGGCCAACAGTTGGCGGTCAGTCATGCCGCGCAGCGTGTAATTCCATTCCGGCACGGCTTCGGCGCGCCAGCCCAGCCGGAACAATTGCACGGCGCGCTGCAAGCCGGGGTTGGCGCGGGCTTCGGTGATTTCGCGGTCGCTGATGGGCGCCGGACGGGGCGGCACGTTGATGCGGCGGCCCAATTCTTCGGCGGACAGCTGGCCGTAGAAATCGAAACGGTCGGCGATGCTGGCGTACATGGCGGTGGCCTGGTCCTTGCGTCCGGTGGCGGCCAGGCCGCGCGCCTTCCAGTACACCCACGACGGATCGTCCCGCTGCGACGCGGGCATCTCGTCGATGGATTCAATGACCCACTTCCAGTCGATCTTCGGCTGACGCAATGCGGCGCGCACCTTCCAGCCCGCGTTGTATTCCGTCATGCGGATATGACCCGCTTCGTGATACCAATCGTCGGCGCGGCTATCGAGTTTCAGCGCCGCCATCAAGGCGTACTGCCCGCGGACCCAGGCCAGATTCGGCTTGGACATCGACTTGGCCCACTCGCGGCGCAGATACGAGTCGGCCACGCTGACATCCGAACGCGCCAGACGGGCCAGCGCGATGTTGACGAGCTCTTTCTCGTTGCGGCCCACGGGCATGCGGTCTTGCCGCGTCAGCC
>CAJYKY010000488.1 GCA_913775005.1 uncultured Achromobacter sp. | reverse complement strand
ATGGAGCGCATCTTCGAAGCGGCCGAGCGCCGTGCGCAGAAGCGCGAACGCGGGCCGGCGCCCGCCGCCGCCGCCGCATCTTCGGCCGCCCGGCAGACCACCCTGACGCTCGTGCAGAACGACACCGGCGCCATGCCGGCGGCGGCGCTGGACACGCTGGTCGACTCTGCCGCCAAGGTGCCCGCCAAACGCGCGACGCCGCATCCGGCGGCCGCAGAAGCGGCGGTGCAGCAGAAAGAGGCAGAGGCTCAAGCTGCCGCGAAGGCCCCTGCGAAATCCACGACGAAGCGAGCCGCCACATCCGCGTCGACCGCTGCGGCCACGACGAAGACTGCCAAAACGGCGGCCAACGCCGCGCCTGCCAAGTCGACCCGGAAGTCGGCGAAGAAGCAGGCAGTGAAGCCGGCCAGCCCGGCGGAAAGCAAAACGGCGAAGACGGCTGCAACGTCGGCCGCCACCTCGGCTACGGCCAAGACGGCAACCAAAACGGCAACCAAGGCCGTGACTCCGGCTGCGACCAAAGCGGCAACCAAGGCAAGCACCAAGCCTGCCACGAAGTCCGCCGCCGCGCCCGCCAAGCCCGCCGCCAAGCGCTCGCCCCGTCAATCCGCCAAGGCAAAAACCGCATGACGCTGCCCACCTCGACGCATTACGACAAGCTCATCGCCCGCGCGCAGACGCTGGAACCGGCGTTTTGCGCCATCGCCCACCCCTGCGACGAACCCTCGTTGTCGGCCGCGCTGGAAGCGCGCGATCTGGGCTTGTTGCACCCGATCCTGGTGGGTCCGGAAAAGAAAATCCGCGACACCGCCGAGCAATTCAAATTGCGGCTGGGCGATGCGCGCATCGTCGACGTCCCGCATAGTCACGCCGCGGCCGAAACCGCCGTAGCGCTGGTGCGCAATGGCGAAGCCACGCTGCTGATGAAAGGCAGCCTGCACACCGACGAGCTGATGCATGAAGTGGTGGCGCGCACGACGGGCCTGCGCAGCGGGCGGCGCATCAGCCACGCCTTCATCATGGAAGTGCCTACCTACGCGGAACCGCTGTTCATCACGGACGCGGCCATCAATATCTTCCCGGACCTGGAAACCAAGGCCGACATCATCCGCAACGTGATCGACCTGCACCAGGGCCTGGGGCTGGGCGAACCGCGCGTGGCGATCCTGTCGGCCGTGGAGCAAGTCACGCCCAATATCCCCAGCACGATCGAAGCGGCGGCGCTGTGCAAGATGGCCGATCGCGGTCAGATCACAGGCGGCCTGCTGGACGGCCCGCTGGCGCTGGACAACGCGATCAGCCCCGACGCGGCCCGCATCAAGGGCATCCGTTCGCCGGTGGCAGGCGTGGCGCAGGTGCTTGTCGTGCCGGACCTGGAAGCGGGCAATATGCTGGCCAAGAACCTGACCTTCCTGGCCAACGCGGAAGCCGCCGGCATCGTGCTGGGCGCACGCGTGCCCATCATCCTGACCAGCCGCGCGGACAGCCCGCGCTCGCGTCTGGCGTCGTGCGCGGTGGCGGCAATCTACGCCCACCACCTGAGCCAGCAGCTGGCCCGTCCCTTGGCCTGACACCCGTTCACCGCTACCGGATCTTCCCGCTATGAGCGACACCATCCTCGTCATCAACGCCGGCAGTTCAAGCATCAAGTTCTACCTGTACGACATCGACGACAAGCACGAGCTTGCGCCGCGCCTGGGCGGCCAGCTGGAAGGGATCGGGACGCAGCATCCCCGCTTGCGCGTGCGTGATGCGGCGGGCCAGACGCTGGTGGAACGCGACATCGCGCCCAGCCACGCGCCGGATGTGCAGAACAGCCAGGAGGTCGTAGGCACCTGGTTGAGCGGCCACCTGGGCGGCGCGCCGCTGGCGGTGGGGCATCGCGTGGTGCACGGCGGCCCCGACCTGTCGGCGCCGGTGCTGATCGATGACGCCATCCTGGCCAAGCTGGACACCTTCACGCCGCTGGCGCCGCTGCATCAGCCCAACAACCTGGCGCCGATCCGCGTGATCCGCGAACGCCGGCCGTGGATCCCGCAAGTCGCGTGCTTCGACACCGCGTTTCACCGCAGCCACTCTGACGTCGCCGACCGCTACGCGCTGCCCGACTCGTTGTATCAGGAAGGCGTGCGCCGCTACGGCTTTCACGGGCTGTCCTACGAATACATTGCACAGCGGCTGCGCCAGGCCTTGCCCGAGCTGGCGATGGGCAAGATCGTCGCCGCCCATCTGGGTTCGGGCGTATCGGCCTGCGCCATGCATGAAGGCAAAAGCGTAGACAGCACGATGGGCTTCACGGCGCTGGAAGGCCTGCCGATGGGCACGCGGCCCGGCCGGCTGGACCCCGGCGTGGTGCTGTGGATGATGGAACGCGGCATGGACCACGACCAGATCGAGCACCTGCTGTATCACGACTGCGGCTTGAAAGGCCTGTCGGGCATCAGTAACGACATGCGCGAACTGCTGGCCAGCGACGCCCCTGCCGCCCAACTGGCGCTGAAGTATTTCGCCTGGCGCGTGGCCGAAGGCATGATCGGGCTGGGCTGCGCCATGAACGGCATCGACGGCATCGTCTTTACCGCCGGCGTGGGCGAGAACTCGGCCGAGATCCGCCAGGCGATTGCGGATCACTGGGGCTGGCTGGGCATCAAGCTGGACCCCGAACGCAACGCGCATCACGGCCCGCGCATCTCTACCGAAGACAGCCGCATCGGCGTGTATGTGGTGCGCACGAACGAAGAGCTGATCATCGCCCAGCACACGCTGGCATTGGTGCGTCAACGATGAGCGCGCGCACTCAGGACGCCACGCGCCCGAACGCCGCGCTGCCGCTGGCCGGCAAGCGCGGCCTGGTCACGGGCATCGCCAACGCCGACTCCATCGCCTGGGGCTGCGCCAAGGCGTTTCGCGCGATGGGTGCGGAATTGGCCGTGACCTATCTGAACGACAAGGCGCTGCCGCACGTGGAGCCGCTGGCGCGGCAGGTGGATGCGACGCTGCTGATGCCGCTGAACCTGCTGAATGCGGGCGAGCTGGAATCGGTGTTTGACCGCATCACGGCGGAATGGGGCGAGCTGGATTTCGTGCTGCATTCCATCGCGTTTGGAGGGCAGGGCGAAGCTCAGGTACACGGTGAACACCAGCGCCACCAGCCACGGTCCCAGCTTGCGCAGGGCGAAGCGCACCAGGTCCCAGGTACGCGGGTGCTGGGGCAGTTCC
>CAJYKY010000487.1 GCA_913775005.1 uncultured Achromobacter sp. | reverse complement strand
CCAGCTTTCTGGAAGCGGTGGTGTCGCACATCCCGTCCAGCGTGCTGGTGCTGGATGCCGTGTCGCGCAACATCCTGCTGACCAACCGCCAGGTCGAAACCACTTTCGGCGCGGACCGCCAGGCCATGATGGGCAAGCCCGCCCACCGCAGCCTGCCCCCCGCCGTCTGCGCGCTGTTCGACCGCTTGACCAACGAAGCCTTGCGGTCCGATGGCGGCTTGCGCGAAACGGAAGAAGAGCTGACGCTCGCGAACGGCCAGCGCACTTTACGCACCAAGACGCTGGTGTTTCACAGCAGTGATCCGCGCTCGCGCTATGTGCTGCTGATTCTGGACGACGTCACCGACGAAAACGCCGCGCACGCGCAGGTGCGCTACATGGCGCACCACGACACGCTGACCGGCATGCCCAACCGCCGGCTGTTCCGCGAGCAACTGCTCAAGGCCTTGAGCAACCGCAGCGGTGACCGCAGGACGGCGGTGCTGTGCCTGGACCTGGACAACTTCAAGAGCGTGAATGACACGCTGGGTCATCCTTGCGGTGACGAACTGCTGCGGCTGCTGGCCAAGCGCCTGCCCAAGAGCCTGCGCGAACAGGACACGCTGGCGCGTCTGGGTGGCGACGAGTTCGCCGTGGTGCTGCCCAACATCGGCCACAAAGACGACGTGCGCAAGATGGCGGAACGGCTGATTGAAGTCGTGCGCCAGCCCTTCGAAGTGGATGGCCACACCATTCCCATCAGCGTCAGCATCGGTATTGCGCTGGCCGAATCGTCGGACGGCTCGGCCGACCATCTGCTGCGCTATGCGGACATGGCGCTGTATGAAGCCAAGCGCAACGGCCGCAACTGCCTGGCGTTCTTCAAGCCGGAAATGGAGACCGCCGCGCTCAAGCGCCACGAAGTCGAGATGGACCTGCGCCAGGCCATCATGTGGCAGCAGTTGCAGCTGCACTATCAGCCCATCATGGATACGAGCCACGTGCGCATCGTGGGGCGCGAAGCGCTGATGCGCTGGCAGCATCCGGTCAAGGGCTTGATCATGCCCAGCGACTTCATTCCGATTGCCGAAGAGACCGGGCTGATCCACGAGCTGGGCGCGTTCACGCTGCACGAGGCCTGCGCCGAGGCCATGCGCTGGGATGACCACGAGACTGTGGCCGTGAACCTGTCGGCCAGCCAGTTCACCAACAGCGCGCTGGTGTCACTGGTGGAGTCGGCGCTGGCCAAGTCGGGCTTGCCCGCAAGGCGATTGGAATTGGAGATCACCGAATCGGTGCTGCTGGCGAACTCGGCCGCGAATCTGAATACGCTGAACCGGCTCAAGCAGCTGGGCGTGAAGGTGGCGCTGGACGATTTCGGGACGGGGTATTCGTCGCTTGGCTACCTGCGTTCGTTCGAGTTCGACAAGATCAAGATCGACAAGTCGTTCACGCAGGACGTGGAGTCCAGCAAAGAGGCGCTGGCCATCATTCGCGCGATCAACGGCATCGGCCGCAGCCTGGATATTCCGACGACGGCCGAAGGCGTGGAAACGTCAGAGCAGCTGGCGCGGCTGACGCAGGAAGGGTGCTCGCACTTCCAGGGGTTCCTGCTGGGCAGACCGGTGTCGCACGATGCGGCGGAGCCGGGCTGAGCTGCCGTGGACAGCATCGGGAAAGCGGGGGCCGTCCCCGCAAATTCCCGCTGCTTGCGCACCGCGCCAGACCTATACTTTTCATTGCAAACCCGCCCTGAACCATCGGACTCGCTGCGACGCGCCACCGCGTCCGATGCCCGCCGCGCCGCGCGTCGGCTGTTCCATTGCGCAGGCCGCCCGCCACAGGGTCCTGCGCCGGGAGACGCACATGACACGCAAATACATCGATTGCCGCGAGTATCCCAGCGAGATGAATTGTTCAGTCGCGCTGTCGGCAGACTCCGACGACGAATTGCTGGAAGCCGCCGTGCAACACGCGACCACGGTTCATCAACACACGGACTCGCCGGAACTGCGAGAACAGCTCAAGACCATGTTCCACGAGGGCACGCCGCCGGCGTAGGCGTTGCCGCGCGCACGCCGCCAATGGCCAACCAGGTCAGCGCCGCTTAGGTAGCCGCCACCCGCGCGCGGGGCGCGGCCGCCCTGGCCGCTACCAGCCCAACGCCTCTGCAAACGACTCAGCGCCGGACGGCGTTTCGCTGTCCGGCAGCGGCGCACGCAGGATGCTGCGGCTGTCGCCCCGGTCCACGACCCAGAACGCCATCTGCACAGGCGGCGTTCCGCCGGGTGCGCCCAGATCGATACGGCGGCTGTCGCTGGGTTTGGGTTCCACCTGGAAGCGCCACAGCCGGCCTTGCAGCTCGCCCCGCATCCCGGCTTGCGCGCGCGGCGTAAAGGGCTCGACCGTCATGCCGCGCACCCGCAAGCCCAGATTGCCTTCGATGAAAGCGCGCATCGAGGCTTCAAGCTTGTCGTCCGGCAGACGCGCGTTCTGGCTCACGGCCAGGCCTAGCTGTTCGCCGGTCTTCACGTTGCGGTAGTAGAAGCGGTTCGTGTCGATGGGTTCCAAGCGGAATTCACCGATGCGCAGCGGCAGACGCATGCCCGTCTGGGGATTGCGCAGCACCGGCTGCACGTCGTCCAGCGACCAGCCTTCGGCATGGCCATCGACCCATTCAATGAATTGACGATTCAACGCCACCGCATCTTGCGTGCGGCCTTGACGCCAGGCAATGTCGGCGGCCACGTCCAGCGCGGTCTGGTACAGCGTTTCGTCGTGATAGGCCTTGCCCGTATGCGCCCACGCCGGCAGCGCCAGGTCCAGGCTATGACGGGCGGCGGCCAGGTCATCGTGGTCATACGCCGCGCGGCCGATCACCGTGTGCAGGCGGGCGATCTCCAGCGGGAACACCGCGTCGGGCAGCGCGGCCTGCGCAAGATCCGCCGCCGTATCCCAGTCGCGCGCCATCGACCAGTACGACTCGATTTCCTGGGACTGTTCCGTCATGGTCTTGTGACGGAACAGCCGCGTGTCGCCCGTCCACGTCATGGCATCGAACAGGATGCGCAGCTGCGCCAGCGCGTCTTGCTGCATCTCCTGCCAGAACGACGCACGCACGTTGATGTTCCAGTCACCGCGCAGGCCGGCCCATTCGGCCTCGACGCCTCTGCCGCCCGGGTAGTCGGCACGCAGCGCGCGCTTGGCTGATACCGCGTCCTGAAACGGCAGGTCCGGCAGGGCGGATGTGATGTCGGCTTCCAGCGTCTGATCGCTTTCGGGTTCGCGCATGCGTTCGCTGACCGCCGCGCGCCGCATCGCCATGGTCTTGGCGCGCACGTCTTCGCGGTAGCGGATCCAGACGCGTGCGGTCAGCGCGCTGCCGTCGGCAAGCGTCTGCACGTAATCCAGCTGCGCGCTATCGCCGCGTTGCTCGGCCGGCTTGAAGCTGACCAACGCCCAGCGTCCGGCATCCAGCGGCGCGCCCATGCCGGCCAGCACATAGTTCAGGCGGCGCTGGGTGGCATCAAGCGTCCACTGGCCGGGGTAGAAGTTGGCGGCGTTGATGATGCGCTGCTGCAAGCGCGCCACCTCGGCGGTTTCACCCGCCGCCGCGCCCTCGCGCACCGCCATCACGCGCAGCTGGCCGATGGCGTCTTCGCTGGCATGGCGTTTTTCAAAAATCGCGATCTGCGCTTCGGCTTCGCGGCGCGCGTCGGCGTAACGCTGCTGTTTGTGCAGCAGGCTGACAAGCAGCCCGACGGCATCGAATTCCTCGTAGCTGTTTTCGCCGAGTCTTGCAGCCTGTACCGCAAGGCGCGCGGCGTCGGTAGCGCCCGCCCAGTCGGCTTCGGCGATCAGGCGATGCGCTTCCTGCATGTGGGTAAGAAAGGGAGAGGGCGGGTGCGAATCGGAGGCGGCAGAGGCGCCGGTGGCAGGGAGATCGGACGCCGCGTCGGTGTTGGCGCTGGCGCTGGCGTTGGCGTTGGTGCTGGTGCTGGTGCTGGCGCTAGCGTTGGTGCTCGCGTTCGCGTTGGCGTTCGCGTTCGCGCCGGCCGCAGTGGCAGACGCCGCCCCGCTGGCGCCGGGCCACAGCGTGGCGCTGGCGGTCAGCAGTCCTGCCGCCAGCATCGCGCTGACCCCGGCGCGTGGGTTCCAAGCCGCCGTGCGTGTCGTAATCTGCTTCATGTCAAAACTCCCGCACATCGTCCATGGCTTGCACGATCGCGTCCAGGTCCAGCGCTGCCGCGCCGTCACCGGCCACCTCGCGGCGCTTGGCCTCTGCCGCATCCAGAATGCCCATCAGCGCGACGTAGATCTGCTCGCGCTCCACCGTTTCAATAAAGCCCGTGCGCCGGTCCAAGGTGTTGAATCCTTTGGTATAGGCCAGCACGACGGCGCGCAGCGCATCGGCCAGGGGCGCGGGCTGCGTGGCCAATTCCGCCGCCTGCTTCAAGGCGTCCGCATGCGCCTTGCGATACAACGTTGCCGCCTTCTTGGCCTGCGCGGCCGTGATGTGTTCGCTGCCGTCCCATTCCCGGAACGGGTTGTCCAGATTCGCGGCCAGCCAGTCCGGCTTGCGCGGCTGGCGCACGCTCAGGCTCAGCCCGCGCTTGACCTCGGCCTTGTAGACCGCCTTGACCGATGCGGCCAACGCGGCGGGCACGCTGGCCAGCCATAACGATTCCAGCTGCGGCCACGCGGCCGGGCCAGGCAGTTGCGTGCCGTCGGGCGGGAACACATCGGTCAGCGTCAGGCTTTCCAGCGCCCCCAGATCTGCCAGACGCTCCAAGCCGTTCACAACGCCCGGCGCACCCGACACGCGCAGGTCATCCAGTTGCGGAAAGGCCCGTGCAATGTCGCCCGCGTCCAGCGTCTTGACCCCGTGCAGGTGCAACGCGCGCAGGGCGGGCAGGCCCGACCACACGGGCGCCGCGGCTTGCAAATACAGCGTCAGCCAGCGCCCGCCGTCTTCGGCATGGATGACAAGATCCGGGTTGGCCGTGCCGGTCAGCGTCAAGATGGACAGGCCATCGTTCAGATAGAGTTCGCGCACGCCCGTCACGTCCACCGACGCGCGCATCAGGTTCGTACCGCGCAGGTCGATGACAGGCAGGTTCTGCCCGGACAGGATCAGTTCGTTGATGATGGGCCGCGTGCGCAGCCAGGGCAGCAGGCCCGGGATCGGGGCGGTAGCTTCGATGGCCGTCAGCACGGGCAGCGCGTCGAAGATCGACAGCGGATGCGGCTGGGCCTGGGCCTGGGCCTCGGCCTCGGCCTGGGCCACCGCCTGCAACAGCGCTTGCGTACCCAGCCGGCGCGTCGCGCGCGTCACCGGAAACTGGTCCATGTCCAGCACGACGGTGTTGTCGATCTGGCCGCCGTGCGCCGCCGCCTTGAAGCGGCTGCGGATATCGGCGTCGATGCCGTTCCAGCGGCGTTGCAGATAATGCATCGCGCCGTCGGGCCATTGGCCGCCATAGGTCTTCACGTTTTCCTGCACCAGCGGTTCGCGCCGGCCGACGTGCTGAAAGCGGCGCGGCACGGGGGGATTGATCCACAGGTGCTGCCGGTGCGCGTTCCAGAACATGAAGTCGAAATGCGCCGGGCGCATGGCGTCCAGTTCGGCGGCATCGGGCATGTGCTGGCCGGTCCAGTCCAGCGTCATCACCGCGACCAGCCTGGCGTTGTCCGGGCTTCCCACCTGCGTTACCTGTACCGCCACATAGGCATCCAGTCGGTTGTTATGAACGACGTAGATATCTCCGGGCGTAGGCAGCATCGTGGCGGGTCCTTTTTGCGACAAAAGGGGGCAGTATACGGGCGATGTTTTGCACCTTGGCGTCGCCGCTGCGCCAGCGCGCGGCCGGGTTTACCCCGCCGCGCGGCTGGCCTGACGCCTACGCGGCGCGGCGCTTGCGGCGGCGCAGCCACCACGCCAGCAACAGCACCACGACAGCCGCGCCCAATCCCATGCCCCAACGGGCCAGCGGCAAGAGCGGTGACGGGGCGCCGCCCTGACGCAGCTCGGCCACGCGCTGCGGCGTCACCGCGCCGCCCGGGTTGCCGTACTGCTGCATGACGAAGGTGCCCAGCTTGGCCATGTCGTCGTCGGACAGCAGATGATGGAAGGCGGGCATCGTCACGCCATTGGTGTCGGGCAGACGCTGAATGCCTTCCAGCATGACCATGACCAGGTTGTCGGCATTGGCGCGACCGATGGCGGTGTTGTGGATCAGCGAAGGCAGGCCATTGGCGCCGTCGCCTTGCGCCTGGTGGCAACTGGCGCAGTAGGCGTCGTACAGCTGCGCGCCGGACCACAGCTTGCGATCGCCCGGCACCGGCACGGCACGTACGGTATCGGCGTAATGGGACGGCGAGCCCCATTGCGATGGTGTCTTGGCTGCATTGGCGGGTGCGCCCCCTGTCGTTGCCACCGCCGGCACGCTTTTCAGCCACAAGGCCAGCGCGTGGATGTCAGCGTCGCTCAGGTGCGCCAGGCTGTGGTCGATGGCTTCGGCCATCGGCCCTGCGGCTTGCGCGCGGCCCTCGACTCGGCCCGTGCGCAGGTACGACGCAATGTCTTCCGTACTCCAGTCGCCAATACCCGACTGGCGGTCAGGCGTGATGTTCGGCGCGAACCAGGTGCCCATGCTCGACCCCGACAACGCACGGCTGTCGTCCTCGGCCATCAGCGCGTTACGCGGCGTGTGGCAGGTGGCGCAGTGCGCCAGCGCCTGGCCCAGATAGCGGCCACGCTCGATGACGGCGTCTTCCTTCGGGTCCACGACAAAGGGCTTGTCGTCCAGGAACAGCGCATTCCAGACGCCCATCGAGGCGCGCACGCCGAACGGGAACGGCAGCGCCGTCTGCGTGGGGATGGGTTTGTCGACCGGGGCCACGTCGTACATGAAGTACGTGTACAGCGCCTTGACGTCTTCATCCGTGATCTTGGCGTAGGCCGTGTACGGCATCGCCGGATACAGATGAGCGCCGTCGGCGCGCACGCCTTCGCGCAGCGCGCGGGCGAACTGGGCTTCGGTGTAGTTGCCGATGCCATGCGTCTTGGACGGCGTGATGTTGGTGGCAAAGACCGCGCCCAGCGGCGTCGCCAGGGACTTGCCGCCCGCGAACGCGCCATTCTTGCCGCCGTCATGGCAGGCGATGCAGTCCGAAGCGACGGCAAGATACTTGCCGCGCAGGATCAGTGCCTGGCTGTCGGTGGCTGCGGCGCTCGCCGTGGCCGGGGCATTGCTTGTGGCGGTGGCGCTCGCCGGGGCCGCAGCAGATGCCGCCGAGCCGGCGCCCGCTGGCGCCCCCTGCACGGCCTGCGCCGCCAGGCCCAGCGACAGGATGGCGATGACACGCGCGCAGGCCGACGCCGCGCCGCGTGGCGGATGGGTACGCTTGGCGGTCATGTCAGAGTTCCTGCTGAATGTGATGCGCGGAGCGCAACGCCAGCGCCACGGCGGTCAAGGTGGAATTCACCGTGGCCATCGACGGCATGATGCCGGTGCTGGCCACGTAAAGGTTTTCGTGGTCGTGCGTGCGGCCGGTGCCGTCCACCACCGAATCGCGCGGATCCGAACCCATCATCATCGTGCCGCAGATGTGCTGGCTGGCGCCGTACTTGCGGTCGGCGCTGAACTGGAAGTTGGTGCCGCCCATCAGGTCGGCGATCTTGCGGTATTCGGACTTGGACACTTCCGCACCGCGATGCACGTAGTCGTCGATGTCGTAATAGACCTGCGGCGTGGGCAGGCCCAGCGCGTCGCGGCGGCTGCTGAGCGTGACGCGGTTCTTCGGGTCGGGCAGCTGTTCCAGCACGTTCTTCAGCCGCACCTGGCGCGCGGCGCGATGCAGCAGCTGGCGCTCGAACTCTTCGCCATACACGCCTTGCTTGATCAGGCTGGCCGCCACCGACGACACGGCCGACGCGTTGCTGATGTTGACGCGGAAGGCCGCGTGTTCACGGCGGAAGTCGCCATCGCGGAAGGTGCTGAGCGATGCGGGGCTCATCGGCCCGCGCCCGGGCCAGAGCGGCTCTTCAGTGTCGAACGTCAGGCTGGTGGCGGGGTGGTCCATCAAATTGCGGCCCACCATGTCCGACGAGTTCGCCAGGCCATTCTTGAACTTGTCGCTGGCGGACATCAGCAGGATCTTCGGGCTTTCGATGGCGTTGGCCGCCAGCACGAACACCTTGCCCGTCACGCGGTGGCTGACCTTTTGCGGGTCGTAGTAATGCACGGCGGTGATGCGGCCGCGCTCGTCGTGTTCCAGCTTGTAGACGACCGCATTGATCTCGATGCGTGCGCCTGCGCGCTCGGCCGCGTCGGCCGCCAGGCCGCCGTGGTACTGCGCGTCGATCGGACAGATCGGCATGCAGTTGTTGTTGCCGCAACAGGCCGGACGGCCGTCGTAGTTGCGGCTGTTGCGCGCGGTGGTGTCGTTGATGAGTTCGTAGCCGGCCGGGGCCAGGCGTTCGCGGAAACGGCGCGTGGCCCAGGATTCCACCACGGGCTGCATCGGAAACGGCTTGCTGCGCGGCGAACCGGAGTTGTCACCGCCCGACACGCCCGTCTTCACTTCGGCTTCGAAGTAATAGGGCTCCAGTTCGTCATACGACAGCGCCCAGTCGCGGCCCACGCCGTACAAGGACTGAATGCGCATGTCGTTGGGCAGCACGCGCCAGGCCTGCGCCGCCCAATGCCACGTCGTGCCGCCCACGGCACGGATGTACTGCGCCAGGTACGGATGCGGGCCGGTCTGCACCAGATAGCCGTTGTCTTTAGGCGCGGTGCGCGGGTCGGGCGCCCAGTCAGACAGCGGGTAGGGCGACATGTAATCGCCCTTGCGCGGTGAGTTGCGATAGTGCGCGGTGATGGTGCCCCGGTCGATGCGCGGACCCGATTCCAGGATCAGCACCGATGCGCCCGCGCGCGCCAGCCTTTCGGCCAGCAGCGAGCCAACGATGCCCGAGC
>CAJYKY010000486.1 GCA_913775005.1 uncultured Achromobacter sp. | reverse complement strand
GATCGAACGCCGCGTGGCCGAACTGCTGGAACTCGGGCATCTTGCCGCTTTCGCTGACGCGTATCCGCACCAGCTGTCCGGCGGCATGCGGCGGCGCGTGGCGCTGCTGATGAGCCTGGCCGTCGAGCCCCGCATCCTGCTGCTGGACGAACCTTTCGGCGCGCTGGATACGCACACCAAGACGCACCTGCACCGCGAGCTGATGGAGATCTGGCGCAAGCTGGGTCAGACCATCGTCATGGTCACGCACGATCTGGACGAGGCCATCCTGCTGTCGGACCGTGTGGTGGTGCTGTCCGGCCCGCCCAGCCGCGTGCTGCTCGACGAGCGCATTCAGATCCCGCATCCGCGCGACGTCTTCACGCTACGCGAAACGCCGCAATTCGTCTCTCACGTGCAAAGCCTATGGAGCGTGCTGGGCCAGCAGTTCCGCGCCGCCGCCTGACTCCATCCGCACCATGATTCCCACTGCGACTTCCGATTCCTTGCAGGACCAGCTGCGGCTGGACCGCCGCGCCGCCATCGCGCGCCGCGCCCGCATCACCTTGTGGCAGGTGCTGATTCTTGCCGTCATCCTGGGTTCATGGGAGACGTTTACGCGCATCCCCTGGTTCACGCAGAACACGCTGTTCGATCCTTTCTTCATCAGCCAGCCATCGCGCGTGGCCGTGCGGCTGTGGGAATGGCTGCAACCCGGCCCGCGCTCGGTCTGGCCGCATCTGTGGCTGACCTTGCAGGCCACGATGGTGGGCTTGCTGGTGGGCGTGGGCAGCGGCTTCATCGTTGGCATGACGCTAAGCCGCAGCCGCTTTCTGGCCGACGTCTTCAACCCTTTCATCGTGGCGTTCAACTCCATGCCGCGCATCGCCTTCGTGCCGCTCATCACCATGTTCTTCGGGCTGGGGCTGGCATCCAAGGTGGTGACGTCGTGGTTCGTGGTGTTCTTCCTGGTGTTCTTCAACACCTACAAGGGCGGGCGCAGCGTCGAGCGCGAGCTGGTCGATTTCTGCCGCACGCTGGGCGGCTCACCGCGCCAAATCCTGTGGCGCGTGCGCATCCCGACTGCCGCGGCGTGGACCTTCGCCGCCTTGCCCAACGCCATCAGCTTTGCGCTGATCGGCGTGGTGCTGGCCGAGTTTGTCGGGTCCACCACCGGCATGGGGTATCTGATGATCACGGCGCTGGCCACGCTGAACGCCACCGATATGTTCGCGGCCGTCACCTTGCTGTCCATCGTCGGGATCGCGCTGGTTTATTGTGTGACCTGGCTGGAACGGCGGCTTTTGCATTGGGCGCCGGAGTTCAGGGAATAAAACGGCAAACCAGACAGCACAACGCAGGACAGCTTCAATGACTTCATCTTCACTCCCTTATCTGCGCAACTTCGACTTGACCGGCCAGGTCGCGCTGGTGACCGGATCGGCGCGCGGCCTGGGCTTTTGCATCGCGCGGGCGCTGGCGGGTTGCGGCGCGCGCGTGCTGATCAATGGCCGCAACGCCGCGGCGGTGGATGCCGCCGCGGCCGAGCTGACGACTGCGGGGCTGGACGCGCACGCCTTGCCGTTCGATGTCAGCGACGACGCCGACATGGCGCGCGCCTTCCAGCGCATCGATGACGAACACGGGCGGCTGGATGTGCTGGTGAACAATGTGGGCGCACGCAATCGCAAGACGCTGCGCGACACCAGCCCGGCCGAGATCCGCGAATTGATCGACACCGATCTCGTCGCGGGCATGCTGCTGGCCAAATTCTCGGCCGAGCGCATGTTGCGGCAGGGCGGCGGGCGCCTGATCGCAATCACGTCGGTGGTGGGCGAGCTGGCCCGCGCGGGCGATGCCGTCTATCCGGCGGCCAAGCAAGGCCTGACAGGCATGGTGCGTGCGCTGGCGGCGGAATTCGGCGGCCACCACATCACCAGCAATGCGATTGCGCCGGGTACGTTCGCGACCGAGACGAACGCGGACATGGTGGCGGACCCGAATGTCGGCCCAAGAATCGCGGCGCGCAATCCGACCGGCCGCTGGGGCGAACCCGAGGAAATCGCCGGCGCGGCGGTGTTCCTGGCATCACCGGCGGCGTCGTATGTGAACGGACATGTATTAGTCGTCGACGGGGGCTTGTCCATCCAATTCTGACGGGACCGGCCCCCACGCCGCGCACTCAGGTCGTCTCGTCCTGATACCAGACTCCTTCGGCCAGCATCATCTTCTGGTGGCCATGCCCGGCCGGCATCATCGGGAAGCAGTTTTCCTGTGCGGTCACCGCCACGTCCAGGAAGTACGGCCCGTCATGGGCCAGGCATTCGGCCAAGGCGGCGTCCAGCTTGGCCGGGTCGTCCACCCGCGCGGCGCCCCAACCGAACGCGCGTGCGAGCGCCACAAAATCGGGCAGCGACGCGTTGTAGCTATGGCTGTAGCGGCCGCCATGGATCAGCTCCTGCCACTGCCGCACCATGCCCATATAGCCGTTGTTGCACAACACCACCTTCACCGGCGTCTGGTGCTGCATGGCCGTCGACAATTCCTGGATGTTCATCAGCACCGACGCATCGCCGCTGACGCAGACCACCGTCTTGTCCGGATGCGCCACCTGCGCGCCAATCGCCGCCGGCACGCCATAACCCATCGTGCCCGCGCCGCCCGACGTCAGCCACCGGTTCGGCTTGTCGAACCGCAGATACTGCGCCGCCCACATCTGATGCTGGCCCACGTCGGTAGACACAATCGCATCCCGGTCCGCCAACGCCGCATTCAAGCGTGACATCAAATGCTGCGGCAAGATCGCGTCGGCCGCAGGCGTGAAGCCCAGGCAATCCTGGCGGCGCCACGCCTCGATCCGCTTGAACCACGGCGCCAGCAGCGCGGCGTCCATCGGCGTATCGCCCAATTCCGCGCGCAGCGCGCGCACCAACGGCAGGCAGTCGCCCACCAGCGCCACATCCACCCGCACCACCTTGTTGATCGACGCCGGATCGATGTCGATATGAATCTTGCGCGCATGCGGGCAAAACTCCGACAGCTTGCCCGTGATGCGGTCATCGAAGCGCGCTCCGATACACACCACCAGATCCGAGTTGTGCATGGCCAGATTGGCCTCGACCGTACCGTGCATGCCCAGCATGCCCACAAATTGCGGATCGGACGCCGGGAACGCGCCCAGGCCCATCAGCGTCAGCGTGCAGGGCGCGCCCGCGTGGCGCACCAGATCGGTAAAGGCCTCGCAGGCCTCGGGACCGGCATTCACCAGCCCGCCGCCGCCATAAAAAATAGGGCGCTTGGCCTGGCTGATCAACGCCGCCGCACGGCGCACGGCCGACTGCGGCAACTTCGGCGCCAGCTTGCCCGCCTGACGCCGCGCACGCAGCGCCGCCAACTTCTGCTGCGAGGGCATGCCCGGCACGTCGTCGTCCGCATCGCGCGGCACGGCCAGCTGCACATCCTTGGGAAAATCCACGAGCACCGGGCCGGGGCGGCCCTGACGCGTCAGCTCGAACGCGCGCGACACCACATTGCCCACATCATCCACGGCGCGGATCTGCGTATTCCACTTGGTGACGGAACGCGAAATACCGATGGCATCGCACTCCTGAAACGCGTCGGTGCCGATAGCGGCCGTGGCCACCTGGCCGCTGATACACAACACCGGAATCGAATCGCACATCGCGTCCAGCAGACCGGACGTCGTATTAGCCATGCCCGGGCCGGACGTCACGAACACCACGCCCGTGCGGCCCGTGCTGCGCGCATAGCCCTCGGCCGCGTGCACGGCCGCCTGTTCATGGCGCACCAGCACATGGCGCAAGCGCGGCTCGGCGTAAAGCGCGTCATAGAGCGGCAGCACCGCGCCCCCGGGATACCCGAACACGGTATCGACACCGTGCGCAATCAGCGTATCGAGCAGAATTTTCGCCCCGTTCTCAACGGGGCGATCAGTGGCGGCAAGCGCGGCGGCGGCGGTGGGGTGCAGGCGATCGTTCATGCTATCTATCTTATTCGTAGCCACGAAGAATTTTTATCTTCTTTTCCACGAATACCGGCCGATCAGAGTAAATTTATCTTCGAATTCAAGGAATCAAAGAAAATGAACCTCGACAAGTTTGACCTGGCCATCTTGAAGGTGCTGCAAGAGAACGCGCGCGCCAGCCTGAACGACATCGGCGCCGCCGTCGGATTGTCGTCCACACCCTGCTGGAATCGCATCAAACGCATGGAAAGCGCGGGCGTGATCCGCGGCTACACGGTGGACATCGACCCCGCCAGCCTCGGCTTCATGGACACGGTGATCGTGCACGTCACCCTGGAAAGCCACAGCGAAGAAACGCTATACGAATTCGGCCGCGCGCTGGCCGCCATCCCCGAAGTGCTGGAAGCCTTCCTGGTATCTGGCGACTACGACTACTACATCCGCATCGCCGTGCGCGACACCCGCGACTACGAACGCCTGCTGCGCGAACAGCTTTACCGCATCCCCGGCATCCGCCACAGCAAATCCTGCTTCGTCCTGCGCCGCTTGAAGGAAACCATGCTGCCGCTGACCGGCCCCGGGGGATGACAGGGCAGGGCGCAGGGACGCATCACCGCAATACGAAATCCACCGGCGCGGCCGACTCCGGCAACGGATGCACGCCCAAGCCATCGAGCAAATCAATCTCGATCACCCGCGCCAGCGCCGACAGCGGCAAATCGTTCTCTTCCAAGCCGAACGGATCTTCCAGCTCGTCGCCGAGCGCATCCAGGCCGAAGAACGTATAGGCAATGATCAGCACCGCCAGCGGCGTCAGATATTCCAACGTGCCCACCAGCCCAAACGGCAACAGCAAACAGAACAACCACGCCGTGCGATGCAGCAACAAAGAATAGGCAAACGGACAGGGCGTGAACTTGATGCGCTCACAAGCCGCCTGAATCGCCGCACACTGCGCCACGCGCTGCGTCAGCCCCTGATACAGAATGTCGGTCAGTTCCCCGCGCCGCAAACAGGCCGCCAGATCACGGTTGATCGCCATCAGCAGCGCATCCGGCACATTGCGGCAACTGGCCAGCGTATCGAGCTCGTCCTGCTGCACCCAGGGACGCACCGCTTCAACCATGTCTTCGCCACGCAAACGCGCCGCCAGCCCATACCCAAACCCAATGCAACGCCGCACCAGCCGCTCCTGCACAGGATTAGCCGTACTGGCCGCCAGCAACACCGCACTCTCACGCGCCAGACTGCGCGCCTGCACAATCAAGTCGCCCCATTGCTTGCGAGCTTCCCACCAGCGGTCATAACAGACGTTGTTGCGAAAGCCCATGAAGACAGACAGGGCCAAGCCGAACAGAGAGAACGGCACCGCCGTCAGATGCGCCGGCGAAAACAGCTGCCGGTGGTACATCCACACCACCACGCACGACAACAGCGTGATGACGACAAGCCGTACGAGAATGCGCGGGATGATGGACCCGCGCAACACAAAGAACAGAGCCAGCGCAGAAGGACGCGGACGGACGATCATGATGAATATCAACGAAGGACAAGGCGGCGGTCACTATACGCCTGTGATCCTGTCAAACACGCGTCGATATAATTCTGTTTCGTCTGTTCCGCCTTTTCGTCTCTTCGCCCCCACACAGCCGCCACTCACGCCGCCACACACGCCTCCATGACCACCGAAGCCCCCCCGATCAAGCCCTGGCACGTCGTCCGCCGCTCCAAGCTACATGGCAACGGCGTCTTCGCCGCCCGCAAGATCCCCGCCGGCACGCGCATCATCGAGTACGGCGGCGAACGCATCAGCGCCAAAGAAGCCGACCGCCGCCACCCGACCAACCCCGACGATCCCTTCCACACCTTCTTCTTCGCGCTCAGCTCCGGCCGCGTGATCGACGGCGGCGACCAGGGCAACGACGCGCGTTGGATCAACCATTCCTGCCAGCCCAACTGCGAGGCCCAGGAAGGCAGACACGGCAAGCGCGTCTACATCGTCGCGCTGCAAGACATCGCACGCGGCACCGAACTCTTTTACGACTACGGCCTGGTCCTGGACGGCCGCATCACCAAGTCGCTAAAGGAAGGCTACCGCTGCCTTTGCGGCACGCCCCCGTGCCGAGGCACGATGCTGGCGCTGAAGACCAAGAAGAAAAAGAAAGAAGAGACGCAAGACCCAGCGTGAGCCCCAAAAGGCCACCCGCGCGGCCGGCCGGGGTGCGCGGGGCAACGATTGCGGTCCGGAGCCTTCGCTCCGGACTCCCCCTGCGTCATCCTCGTTGCGGCCTCTGGCCGCTGCCTTCGGA
>CAJYKY010000485.1 GCA_913775005.1 uncultured Achromobacter sp. | reverse complement strand
CCACCCGCCGTTACTACCATCAGCTGGGCTGCGGCGTGGCGGAGTTTCCGCTGACGCGCGAGGCCGCGTGCGTGGCGCGCGACCTGGGCAATGCCGTGGTGTTCGGCGCGCCTAACGTCGTGCGCGGCGGCAGCCACACGGGCGCGCCCAGCGCCACCGAGATGGTGCGCGATGGGCTGTGCGATGTGTTGACGTCTGACTACTACTACCCGGCACCGCTTGCCGCCGTCATGCGCTTGGTGCAGGACGGCGTGATGCCGCTGGCGCAAGCGTGGAACCTGGTATCGATGAACCCGGCTCGTGCCGCCGGTTTGAAAGACCGGGGCGCGCTGATGCCGGGTTTGATCGCAGACGCCATCGTCGTCGATGACCACGTTGCGGGCCTGCCGCGCGTGGTGGCCGCCATCGTAGGCGGCGAACTGCGTTACGCCACGCGCGCGTTCGGCGACGATCACAGCCAGCGCATGGCAGCCTGACCATGCCGCTTGCCCATCGCTACGCCCTCTACCTGGCGCCTACCGGCCCGTGGCGCGAATACGGCAGCCGCTGGCTGGGCCGCTGCGCGGATACCGGCACCGCGTTGCCGCCGCCCGCCGGGCAACCTGCCGCACCGCCCGAATGGACGCAGGCGCCGCGCCACTATGGCCTGCACGCCACCTTGAAGCCGCCCTTTCGGCTGAGTGCAGGCGCCACGCCACAAGCGGTGGACGCCGCCGCCCGCGCGCTGGCCCAGGCCAGCCAGCCGTTTGACGTGGCGCTGGAATGCGAAACGCTGCGCGGATTTCTGGCCTGGCGTATTACCGACGCGGACGCGCAGGGCAAGGCCGACATCCAGGCGCTGGCCGATAGCGCGGTGCGCACCCTGGACGCGTTGCGCGCACCGCCTACGCCGGACGAAACCGCGCGCCGCCAAGCGCAATCACTGTCGCCCGAACAGCAGGCGATGCTGGCGCGCTGGGGCTATCCGTATGTGTTCGATACCTACACCTTTCACATCACGTTGACCGGCAAGTTGTCGGGCGACGCCTTGTTGCAGGCCCAGCAAAACATCGCCCTGTTCGCGGAACCCTTGCGGGGGCAACGCATGCCCGTGAATGGCGTCAGCGTCTATGTGCAGCCCACGCCGGGCGCCGACTTCGTTGCCGCGCGCCATTACCAGTTCGATGGCACGCACATCGACGCCATCGGCGCGCCTTATCTGCTGGGATCGGCCGCGCCATGACGGCCGGGGCCAGCGGCTCGCGGCTGATCTATCTGATGGGCGCGTCCGGCAGCGGCAAGGACACGCTGCTGCGCTTGTTGCGCGGGCAACTGCAAGACAGCGAGCCGGTGCTGGTGGCGCACCGCTACATCACCCGCGACAGCGCTGGGACCGAAGACGCGCTCAGTCTGTCGGCCGACGAATTCGCGCGCCGCGCGGCGTTGGGATGTTTCGCCTTGTGCTGGGACAGCCACGCGCTGCGGTATGGCATCGGCGTTGAGATCGACGCCTGGCTCGGCCAGGGCGCGGCGGTCATCGTGAACGGTTCGCGCGCGCATCTGGCGCAGGCGCATGCGCGGTATCCGGGGCTGACGGCCGTGGAGATCACGGTGGATCCGGCCAGACTGGCGCAGCGGCTGGCCGGCCGTGGGCGTGAGACCGCCGATCAGATCGCGCAGCGGCTGGCGCGCGCAACGCAGGCGTTTGCGGTGCCATCGGCCTGTGTCATCCGGCATGTCGGTAACGACGAAGCGCCAGAGGCCGCCGCCGCCGCGCTGCTGGCCATTGCGCGGGAAACGCTGGGGCGATAGAAGCGCGAAGTCGCTGGAGTCCGCGGCGGCAGCCCGCCCGCTGGCCCTACGCCGTTGCGCCCCGTCGTTGCGCCCCGTCGTTGCGCCCCGCCAATGCGCGCCGCCATTGAACGCCGCTATCCCGCCACCGCCCCCACCGGCAGCGCGCCGTCGCCGCACAGCTCCAGCAAAATCTCCGAAAACCGCTCTTCCGCCGCCAGCCCCTGGTCACGCTTGCGCCGGATCAGGTTGATCGGCGGCAGCTCCCAGCCGAAATCCCATGGCGCCATGCCCAGCTTGCCGCGCTGGCAGAGTTCACGCGCAATGTCTTCGGGCACCACCGAAATCAGCGACTCGTTCATCGTCAACATGCCTTCAATCACATCGGTGGAATACGCCTCCAGCACCGGCGATGGTGCGCGCAGCCCGGCGCGGATGAAATGTTCGATGATCAATTGCCGCGTGGGCGTGTTGGCCGCCGGCAGCACCCAATCCATCTCGGCCACCATCGCCCAGTCGGGCGCGCGGCGCGCCAGCCGCTGCGCAAGCCGGCTATGCGCAATCAGGCGCGGCCGCTGGCGGTACAGCAGCCGGTGGATCAGGTCGTCCAGCGTCACCGTGGACGTGGCGCGGCTGATCACGCAGTCCAATTCATGGCGGCGCAGCATCGGCACCAGATGATCGGTGGTGGCGCGGTGCAGCGTCAGCGTCACGCCATAGCGCTGATGCAGGCGGCTGATCGCCCCGGTCAACAGCGTGCTGGACACGTAGGGCACCACGCCCACGTTCAGATGCGCCGAATGCCCGGCATGCAGCGCTTGCACTTCGCGCGCCCACAGGTCCAGATCGCTTTGCATATGGCGGGCGCGCACCAGCGCCAGATCACCAAGCGGCGTCGGCGCCAGCCCCCGCCCGCTGCGCACGAACAATGGCCCACCGAAAATATCTTCCAGTTCGGCCAGCGCTTTGGTGACGGCGGGTTGGCTGATGCCGGTAGCGGCGGCCACGCGCGTCAGCGATCCATGCGTGGCGATATTGATCAGCAGCGCCAGGTGGCGGTGCTTCAAGCGATTGGCCAGACGGGCGGCGTCCCAGCTCATGGTCTTCTCTATAACTGAATGGTTATTGAATTATGCCAACAAAGATACATTCAGTTATTTCTCGACCCTATACTGCGAGCATCTTTCTTCTACCGCTGGCGATCCCGTCACCATGAGCGCACCCGCAACGTTTACCACCCGTCCTGAAATCCGCGGCACCTTCGGCGTGGTGTCGTCCACGCACTGGCTGGCCTCGCAGGTTGCGATGGGTGTGCTGGAACGCGGCGGCAACGCCTATGACGCCGCCGTGGCGGGCGGCTTCACCTTGCAGATCGTCGAGCCGCATCTGAACGGCCCCGGCGGTGAAGTGCCCATTCTGTTCTGGAGCGAACGCGAACAGCGCATGCGCGCGTTGTGCGGCCAAGGGCCGGCGCCCGCGCTGGCCACGCCCGCCTATTTTCGTGCGTTGGGCGTAGAGATGGTGCCGGGCATCGGCCTGTTGCCCGCCACCGTGCCGGGCGCGTTCGGCGCGTGGCTGACCTTGCTGCGTGACTACGGCACCTGGGAGCTGGCCGACGTGCTGCGGCCCGCCATCGACTATGCGCAGAACGGATTTCCGCTGGTGCCGCGCGTCTCGCAAGCCATTCTTGCCGTGCAGGCGTTGTTCCGGGACGAATGGACAAGCTCGCGCGATGTCTGGCTGCCCGATGGCCGCGTGCCCGCGCCGGATACCCTGTTCCGCACGCCCGCCATCGCCGCCACGTATTCGCGCATCCTGGACGAAGCGCATGCCGCCAGCAGCGACCGCTGCGGCCGCATCGACGCGGCATTGGCCTGCTGGTATCGCGGCTTCGTGGCAGACCGGATCGACCACTTCTACACGCACGACGCCGTGCGCGACACCACGGGGCAACGCAATCGCGGCCTGCTGCGCAAGTCGGACATGGCCGACTGGTGCGCCACGTACGACGACCCGGTCACCACGCAATACGGCCGCTACACCGTGGCCAAGTGCGGGGTGTGGTCGCAAGGGCCGGTGCATTTGCAGCAACTGGCGATGTTGCGGCATCTGGGCATGGACGGCCTGGACCCGGCCTCGCCCGAATTCGTGCACCGCATCGCTGAATCCGCCAAGCTCGCCTTCGCCGACCGCGCCGCCTGGTATGGCGACCCCAACTTCGTGCGCGTGCCGCTCGCGGCGCTGCTGAGCGACAGCTACGCCAAGACGCGCGCGGGCACCATCCTGGCAACGGCCTCGACCACGTTGCAACCCGGCAGCCCGGGCGGCCTCGCGCCGCGCATGCCCGACCTGGCCGCCGCCGACCGCACGCTGGCCGCGTCCGACACCCGCTTTGGCGTGGGCGAACCCACTTTCGCGGCCTTGCCGCCCGTGTCCGAATGGGCCGCGCGCGAAATCTTTGTCGGCGACACCTGCCAGATCGACGTCATCGACCGCGATGGCAACATGGTGGCCGCAACGCCGTCGGGCGGCTGGCTGTCATCCAGCCCGGTCGTGCCGGGGCTGGGCTTTCCGCTGACGACCCGTTTGCAGATGACGTGGCTGGACGACGGCGTTCCTGGCCAGCTGCAACCGGGCAAGCGCCCGTGCACGACGTTGTCGCCCGGTCTTGTGCTGCGTGATGGCGAACCCTATATGGCGTTCGGCACACCGGGCGGCGATCAGCAGGATCAATGGACGGTGGCGTTCTTCCTGCGCCATGCGATGGGCATGAATCTGCAAGAAGCCATCGACGCGCCGTCGTGGCATATCGACCACTTCCCCGGTTCGTTCTGGCCGCGCGCCTTGACGCTGAACCGGCTGACGGTGGAATCGCGTCTGCCCGAAACCACCATCGACGCGTTGCTTGCGGCGGGCCACGACGTGAAGGTCGGGCCGGCGTGGTCAGAAGGCCGCATCAGCGCCTGCACACGCGTGCCGGCGGCCGGTGGCGGCCTGCTGCTCAGCGCCGGGGCGAACCCGCGCGGCATGCAGGGTTACGCCGTCGGCAGATAAGCCAGAAGATGAATCAGGGTTTCGAATTTTTTCCAGCCGGCATCCAGACCGGCACCACACAGGGGTAAACAACATGGCACTGAATTTTCAACGACTGCTGCGCACGTGCGCACTGGGCCTGGCGCTGATTGCGCCCGGCGTCTCGCAGGCCGCCTGGCCCGAAAAACCCATCACGCTGGTTGTGCCGTGGGCGGCGGGCGGCTCTACCGACATCCTGGCGCGCGTGCTGTCCGAAGGCTTGACGCAGTCGCTCGGCCAGCCGGTCATCGTAGAGAACCGCTCGGGCGCGTCGGGCAATATCGGCACGACGTTCGTTGCCCGCGCCAAGCCGGACGGCTACACGCTGCTGGTCGGTTCGATGAGCACGCACACGATGAACCAGGCGCTGTATTCCAACATGCCGTTCGACGGCGTGAAGGACTTCACGCCCATCGCCGAACTGGCGCTGGTGACCAACACGCTGGTGGTCCACCCGTCGGTGCCGGCCAGCAACCTGAAGGAATTCATTGACTACGTGAAGTCCAAGCCGGATGCGGTGGCGTACGCGTCGGCCGGCCAGGGTTCGACCAACCACTTGTCCGCTGCGCTGTTCGAAAAAGCGGCGGGCGTGAAGATGATGCACATCCCCTATCGCGGCGGCGCGCCGGCGGTGCTGGACACGGTGGCCGGCCGCACGCAGGTGCTGTTCAGCGCCGGTACGCAGACCTTGCCGCATGTGCAGTCGGGCAAGCTGAAGCTGCTGGCCGTCACGGAAGAGAAGCGGTCGCCGCTGTTGCCTGACGTGCCCACGGTGGCCGAGACGCTGCCGGGTTACGAGCTGTCGGTCTGGTACGGCGCGTTCGGCCCGGCCGGCATGCCGCCCGAACTCACGGCGCGCCTGAACCGCGAGATCAACCTGATCCTCAAGCGCCCCGATGTCATCAAGAAGATGGGCGACATGGGGGTCTTGCTGACCGAGACGACGCCGGAACAGTTCGGCCAGATCCTGACGCGCGACGCCGACAAGTACGGCAAGCTGATCAAGGAATTGGGGATCACGGCGGAATGAACGCGGAAGCCAACCTGGGCGCAGGCCCGCAAGCAGCGGGCGGCGCGGATGACGTAGCGGATTCGGGCATCCGCGCGGTCGCCCTCGCCTATGCTGCGGCAGAGGGTGGCGCAGCGCATGCTGGCGCAGCCGGCGCGGTGGCTGCCAACGCGGCGATGGCCGACGCCGCGCTTACCGCCATCGACAAGATGGCGCGCGCCGCGCTGGGCCACACGCTGTGCACCGTCAACCGCTACGACGCCGACACCATGCGCGTCGTGCGCTTGTACAGCTCCAACCCCGAGGCCTATCCGCCCGGTGGCAGCAAGGACAAACTGGGCACTCCCTGGGGCCGCCACGTGCTGCTGGAACGACGCGTGTTCATCGGCGAAGGCGAGCAAGCCATCGCCGAATTCTTCAACGACCACGAAGCCATCCGCAAACTGGGTTTGCAATCGGTGATCAACGTGCCG
Source organism: uncultured Achromobacter sp. (assembly GCA_913775005.1). GTDB lineage: Bacteria > Pseudomonadota > Gammaproteobacteria > Burkholderiales > Burkholderiaceae_B > Achromobacter. Next base: position 1,484 of record CAJYKY010000485.1, on the reverse strand, counting down.
GTCGTGTACGCCAACGAATGCCTGGGCACCGTCAACTTCCTGATGCCGCGCCCAACGGTGTCCGCCGCAGACGTCGACAGCGCACAACTGGCGGCGCTGCTGGCGCTGCCGGCGTTTCTGGCGCTGCGGGCGGGATAAAGACGTCACAGCGGCGTTCGCCGGGGGATGGTCTGGGCATTAGAATGGTTTGATCCATGCCAAGAAAGGCCCCAAGCGATGACCACCGTAGCGTTTGAACAACTAGGCCGGATCCCCGCCGAAGCGGAAGCCGAATTGCTGCAAGACATCGACTCGGCATTTGCCGAGGACGATGGCGCCGCAGTCAACAAGCATCTTGCTGCGGGCAGATCCATCTATTTTCGTGAACCGCAAACCCCCGCAGGCCATGTCCTGCGCAAACACCCCGATGGCTCCCTCCAATTGGTGAGGTTTGATGCTGACGGCACGGAACACGTCGTGTCCGAGCCCGCCGCCGCATGACAAAGGCGCAGCTCTGGGTCATTGCCGGCCCCAACGGCGCAGGAAAGTCCACATTGATCAGCCAGCGCTTTCAAGGTCGGCTGCCGTTCGTGAACCCTGACGACATCGCCCGCCAACTCGCTCCCACTGATTTCGACAACCCTCGCATCGTGATTCAAGCGGGGCGACAAGCCGTCGCCGAAAGGCGGGCTCACCTGCTGGCCCGTCGTTCATTTGCCATCGAAACCACGTTGACGGGAAATAGCTCGCTGGATTTGATCCATCAGGCCATCACGTCGGACTACAAGATCAATCTGGTGTTCATTGGTCTGGATGACGTCGCACTGTCGATGGCGCGCGTCGCCTCCCGGGTTCTTGCAGGCGGGCACAACGTGCCTGCCAAGGATCTCCTGCGAAGGTTCTCTCGCAGCATGGAGAACCTGCGCGAGGCCTCATCGCACGTGGATAGGCTCTGGATTCTGGACAACTCGCGCGAAAGACGGCGGCTGGTGTTGTCCAGCGTTCAAGGTCAGCCCAGATTCCTGTCTGGCCAGATCCCGGTCTGGGTTCCCGCCGACATTCTGGACCGCATGCGGCGCCATCCCGCGCCCTCATGAATGCGGTATGCGCCCACCTTTCAAAGCCCGCCGCTTAAATCAACGCCCGCCGGATCCGTGACGACAGCATGTCGATCACCACGACGAAGGCCACGATGATGATCATGACGGCGCAGGTTTCGGCGTAGCGGAAGCTGCGGATGATTTCCCACAGCACGGTGCCGATGCCGCCTGCCCCCACAATGCCGACCACCGAGGCCGAGCGGACGTTGGATTCAAAGCGGTATAGCGAATACGAAATCCACAGCGGCAGCACTTGCGGGATCACGCCGTAGACGATTTCTTCCAGCGCGTTGGCACCGGTGGCGCGCACGCCTTCGACTGGACGCGGGTCGATGGCTTCGACCGCTTCTGAAAACAGCTTGGCCAGCACGCCCGTCGTGTGCACCCACAACGCCAGCACGCCCG
>CAJYKY010000484.1 GCA_913775005.1 uncultured Achromobacter sp. | reverse complement strand
CCCGTTTTCGGGCTGCACGTATTCCGTGTGCCAGTTGCGGCCCAGCTCGCGCGGCGTCGTGCGCTTGCGCAGCACCGACCCTTTCGATGCACCCTCCATGCAGCCGAACTACCTGTCCACCGAGCTAGACCGCCGCATGACGGTAGCTGCCGTGCGCTACGCACGCCGTGTCGCGTCCACGGAACCCTTGGCCGGCCTGATGAAGCGGGAATTCCGCCCCGGGCCCGATGTGCAGACCAACGACGATATCCTGCACTTCTGCCGCGAGTACGGCGCGACCATCTTTCACCCGTCCGGCACCGCCCGGATGGGGCAGCGCAGCGATCCCATGGCCGTGGTGGACGAACGCCTGCGCGTGCACGGCGTAGCGGGACTGCGCGTGGTGGATTGCTCGATCATGCCCACGCTCGTGTCGGGCAACACGAACGTGCCGGTGGTGATGCTGGCCGAGCGCGCCGCCGATTTCATGCTGCAAGAGTTCAAACAGACGCAACGGCAGACCGAGCTGGTCGCCGCTTAAAGCCCGATCGATTTCCGACTCAAGCCAGACCGGCGTACGGCAACGCAGAGTGCCGCGCCCCACCAAAGAGGACTGCCAAGGAGACAGCAATGAACTCAGCAAACCCCAAGCAAAACGAAGCCGCAGTACGCAAGGTCGTCACCGCATCGCTGATCGGCGCCACCATCGAGTGGTACGACTTTTTCCTGTATGGCGTTGTGGCGGGAATCGTATTCAACAAGCTGTACTTTCCTACCGGCGACCCGCTCGTGTCCACGATGCTGGCCTACACCACTTTCGCGGTGGGCTTTGTGACGCGGCCGCTGGGCGGGTTGATCTTCGGCCACTTCGGCGACCGCATCGGCCGCAAGAGCATGCTGGTGATGACGCTGATGATCATGGGCGTGTCCACGTTCCTGATCGGTCTGGTGCCCACGTACGACAGCATCGGCGTCTGGGCGCCCATTCTGCTGTTGCTGCTGCGCGTGTTTCAGGGCATAGGCCTGGGCGGGGAATGGGGTGGCGCGGTGCTGATGGCCTATGAATATGCGCCGCCCGAGAAAAAAGGCTTTTACGCATCGCTGCCGCAGATCGGGCTGGCGATCGGGCTGTGCCTGGCGTCGGGCACCGTGGCGCTGCTGTCCACCTTGCTGACCGACGCGCAGTTCATGGCCTGGGGCTGGCGCGTCGCCTTCCTGGCATCGGCCGCGATGGTGCTGGTGGGCATGTATATCCGGCTCAACATCAAGGAAACGCCCGAGTTCACGGCGGTGAAGGCCAACAATGCCGAAAGCCGCATTCCGTTTTTCGATATGCTCAAGCGCTATCCCGGCAACGTCTTCAAGGGAATGGGCGCGCGCTACATCGATGGCGTGTTCTTCAATGTATTCGGCGTATTTTCGATTTCGTACCTGACGCAGACGGTGCAGATCACACGCACCGAAGCGTTGACGGGCGTGATGGCGGCAGCCTTGGTGATGTGCTTTTTCATCCCGTTCTTTGGCCGATTGTCCGACCGCATCGGCCGCACGCGCGTGTATTTCTGGGGGTCGATCATCACCGCGCTGGCGTCCTTCCCCGGGTTCTGGCTGATGCTGAACAGCCAGGGCAGCGTCATGCTGATCTGGCTGGCCATCATCATTCCGTTCGGAATTTTTTACGCCGCAGTATATGGACCCGAGGCCGCGCTGTTCTGCGAGCTGTTCGACGCCAAGGTGCGCTACACGGGTATCTCGTTCGTGTATCAGTTCTCGGGCATCTTTGCTTCGGGCATCACGCCCATCATTGCCACCGCGCTATTGAAGACGGGCGGCGGGCAGCCGTGGCTGATCTGCCTGTACGTCGTCTTCGCCGGCGCGGTGTCCGCGTGGTGCGCTTGGCTGATCGGGCGCGGCAAGCCGGCCCAAGAACCCGTCGCACCGGCCGCGCCGCTGCCTCGCGCGGGGCTGCGCAAGGCGTGAGCGGTGGGGAGTAGCCTTGCCGGGTTCTAGCCTTGCGGGGCGGGCGGCGGCGAGTTCGGTTGCACGCTGGGTTGCAAGCCGGGTTGCGTGCTCACCTGCGTGCCGGCCGGTGCGCTCCCGGTCCAGCCGCCGCCCAGCGCCTTGAACAAGGTCGCCAGCGCAATCTGCCGTTGCGTGCTGACGTCGATGTAGCTGAGCTGATCCGTGAACGCGCTGCGCTGCGCGTCCAGATAGCGCAGATGGCTGTCCACGCCGCCGCGATACCGCGCCTCGGACAAGCGCATTGCCTCCAGACTGGATTCGGCCAGCGCGCGGCGCGAGGCCGTTTCGCGGCGCAGCGTGTCGGTCGCGGCCAAGGCGTCTGCCACTTCCTTGAACGCCGTCTGGATCGTCTGCTCGTACTTCGCCACGGCAATGTCGCGCCGCACGGTTGCCAGATCCAGATTGGCGATGTTGCGCCCGCCCGAGAAAATCGGCAGCGTGATCTGCGGCGTGAACGACCACGCGCGCTGACCGCCGTCGAACAGATTCGACAAGTCAGCGCTGGACGAACCGAACAGCCCCGTCAACGTGATGCTGGGAAAGAACGCCGCCCGCGCCGCGCCGATGCTGGCGTTGCGCGATTGCAGCTGGTGCTCGGCAGCCAGGATGTCCGGACGCCGTTCCAGCAGTTCCGACGGCGCGCCCGCCGCGATGTCCTGCACCAGCACCGGGGTTGCGGCCAGCTGCTTGGGCAGATACGGACCCAGATCGTTGACGCCCACCAACAGCCCCAGCGCATTGCCCGCCTGACGCACCTCGCGGTCCATGCGTTCACGCTCGGCGCGCGCCTGCTCGGTCAGCCCCAGCGCTTCCTGATAGTCCAGTGCCGTCGCCGTGCCGGCCTGGCGGCGCTTGACGATCAATTCCAGCGACGCCTCGCGGCTGGCAAGCGTCTGCTCGGTAACGAGCATGCGGCGCATGGCGCTGTCGCGCGTCAGATAGGCCTGGATCACCTCGGCGACCAGACTGATACGCGTGGAATGCGCCGTCTCTTCGGTCGCAAAGTATTCCTGCAAGGCCGCATCCGACAAGCTGCGCACCCGGCCGAACAGGTCGATCTCGAACGACGTCAGGCCAACGCCCGCCTGGTAGCTGCTTTGAACCGCCGAGCTGCCGGTGGTGTTCAAGTCGCCCGGCACCCGCTGGCGCGTGCCGGTGCCTTGGGCGTTGATACCCGGCAGGCGGTCGGCGCGTTCGATGCGGTACTGCGCCCGCGCGGCTTCGATGTTGAGCACCGCCTGGCGCAGGTC
>CAJYKY010000483.1 GCA_913775005.1 uncultured Achromobacter sp. | reverse complement strand
CATTGGCTTCCAGATAATCGTTCAGCGACACCAGATGCGGGTTGTGCGTGGCCTGCACGATGGCCTGATGAAACTGGTAGTCCTCTTCGTCGCCCAGCTTGTCGTTGATCAGCGCGTACTCCATGCCCACCAGCGCCTGCCGCATTTTTTTGAGATCTTGCTCGCTGCGGCGCTGCGCAGCGTAGCGCGCGGCGGTGACTTCAATGGACAGCATCAGCTCAAGAATGTGTTCCAGGTCTTCGGTGTCGCCCGGCGTGGGGGCCGCGATGCGAAACGCATTGCGCTGGAAATTCGGGTCAACGAATACGCCGCTGCCTTGCTGCGACGTGATCAACCCTTCGGATTTCAAACGCGCCAGCGCTTCACGCACGACGGCGCGGCTGACCGAATAGGTTTCAGTGAGCTGCTTTTCGGTGGGCAGGCGGTCGCCCGGCGCAAGCACACCCTGGCGGATCTGCTCGGCCAGCGCGTCGCCCAGCGCGGCGGATAGCGAACTTTTAGGCGCGGCGCGCGGCGCGTCCTGGTCTGGATTCGGCTGCATGGAAATCGTTCAAACGTGATGGCCGCGCGCGGCGCGCACTGCACCGCGGCGGCCTTGTTTATAGGAATGTATCGACGTTTTTTCTAGGTGGGCTGCCTCGCGAATTATAGGATTTTGCCGGTCCTATCCCGAGGCGCTGTCTGCCAGCTTACGCGATATAGATGCCGCCATTGACCTGCATGACTTCGCCCGTCACAAAGCCCGCCAGCGGCGAGCACAGGAACGCAATCGAACCCGCGATTTCTTCCGCCGTGCCAAACCGGCGCAGCGGCGTGCTTTCCAACAGCTGCGTGCCCTTCTGGCCGATCAGGTCATGCGTCATGGACGTGGCGATGATGCCGGGCGCCACGGCGTTCACGCGGATCTGCGGCGCCAGCTCCAGCGCCAGGCTTCGGGTGAAGCTCTGCACCGCGCCCTTGGACGCCGAATAGGCCGCGTGCGCATAGCTGCCGCGCTGCGCCGCCAAAGACGTCAGCAGCACGATCGAGCCATTGTGGCGCAGGTGGCGCTGGGCGGCGCGGCAGGTGTAGAACGTGCCGTCCAGGTTCACGCGCATCAACGTGCGCCAGGCTTCGTCGCTGGTGTCCTTGACGAGTTGTTCGGGGTAGATGCCGGCGCAATGCACCAGGTGGTCCAGCCCGCCGAAGTGTTTGGCGGCGGCCTCGAACACGCGTTCGCACTCATGCGACACCGACACATCCAGCGCATGCGTGTAGATGCGCTGGCCGGTCGGATCGAGCTCGGCCGCAATCTCTTCCAGGCGCGCGCCGTCGATATCGGTCAGCACCAGCCGCGCGCCGTGCGCGGCCATCAGCCGCGCCGTCGCCAAGCCAATGCCATTGCCTGCGCCGGTGATCGCGGCCACCTGTCCTTCAAACGAAATCATGCTGTCTCCACATCGCGTTATGAGCGGGCGCGCCCGTCTTGTCACCGCGCCACGACAGCTTCGATTGAACTGCCGAATCCGCTGCTTGACACGGGAAAATCGTGTGCCCTATGATTTATCGGACAACTTAATAAAGTTGCCTGACAACTTATCCTGAAAGCGTAAATCAACTCCCGTTTTCAGGCAAGCCAGTCAGAAAAGCACGGTCAGAAAACATGGCCACGCATCACATAACAGGCAGGGGACAAGCAGGTGAACATCACCGCCAGCACTTTGGGTCATCACGGCCGCGGCACGCCCGCGCACCGGTACGCCACACGGGCCGACGCCCGCCTATCCCCTCGCCCGCACCCCATTGCCCGCAGTCTGGGCACAGAAGAGCCGCAACCTAAGCGCGCTTGTTAATCACGGACTCACCACTCCCGTCCCACGGAGGAGACACGCATGAAATTGGCTTTCACCACCGGCCTGTTGTGCCTGGCCGGCATTGCCGCATCGGCGCACGCCGCACCCGTCAAGATCGGCCTGATCGAAACGCTGTCGGGCCCGCAGGCCTCGACCGGCCTGATGTTCCGCGCTGCGGTCAAGTACGAGCTGGACCGCATCAACGCTGCGGGCGGCTGGAACGGCCAGCCGCTGGAGCTGGTTGAATTCGACAACCAGGGCGGCCCCGTGGGCGCGTCCGACCGTTTCCGCGCCGCCGCTGCCGAAGGCGTGCAGGTGCTGGTGCAAGGCTCGTCGTCCGCGATCTCGGGCCAGCTGACCGAAGACGTGCGCAAACACAATCTGCGCAACCCGGGCAAGGAAGTCGTGTTCCTGAACGTGGGCGGCGAAGCGCTGGAGCTGACCGGCCAGAAGTGTCACTTCTATCACTTCCGTTTCACCACCAACGCCGACCTGCGCGTGAAGTCGCTGGCATCCGTGATGTCGGCCGACGGCACGCTGGGCAAGCGCGTGTACGCCATCAACCAGAACTATTCCTGGGGCCAGGACATGGAAGGCGCCACCGAGCGCTTCGCCAAGGATTATGGCTACGAGGTGGTCGGCAAGACGCTGCATGAAGTCAACAAGATCCAGGACTTCGCGCCCTACGTCGCGCGCATCCGCTCGGCCACGCCCGACACCGTCATCACCGGCAACTGGTCCAACGACCTCTTGCTGTTGATGAAGGCCACGCAAGCCGCCGGCCTGAAAGTGCGCTTTGCCACCGTGTTCCTGGATCAGGTCGGCAACCTGGCCAACGCCGGTGAAGTGGCGCTGGGCCATTACATCGCCCACCCCTACAACATCGAAGCCGCGGGCGAGGAAGGCGCGAAGTTCGCCGAAGACTACAAGGCCAAGACCGGCCACTACCCCAGCTACACCGAGCCGCAAACCGTGATCGGCGTGCGCTTTTTGGGCGAAGCACTGAAGCAGGTGCAGCCCAAGGACGGCAAGCTGTCCGTGCCGGATCTGGCGCTGGCGCTGGAAAAGGTGACGTACACGTCCGCGCTGGGCGCCTACACGATGCGCGCCGAAGACCACCAGGTGCAGCTGCCGATGGTGGTGTCCAAGGTCAGCAAGAACGCCAAGTACAAGGCGGACGGCACCGACATGGGCTTTGAGCCGGTGAAGGTGCTGGCGGCGGCGGACGTCTCGGCGCCGGTGCAGGCCACCTGCAAGATGCAGCGCCCGAAGTAAGGCGCAGCCACGGCAACGGGCGGCACGCGCTGCCCGTTGCCGCAGCCAAAAAAAACAGCGCACTGCCGGCGCGGGCCGGAAAAACAAGGTGCGCAATCGCTCGCAGGACGCCTCGCGTCTTAGCGCAAGAATTATGGAGCGGACATGGAATACTTTACCGTCTCGCTGTTGAACGGCGTGATTTACGGCCTGCTGCTATTCATGGTGTCGGCAGGCCTGACACTGATTTTCGGAATGATGGGTGTGCTGAATTTCGCGCACGCGTCGTTCTACATGATTGGCGCATACGCCGCCTATACGCTGACGCCCGTCACCGGGTTCTGGATGGCGCTGGTGTTGGCGACCATCATCGCGGGCGTGCTGGGCATGGGCGTCGAGCGCTTCTTTCTGCGCCGCGTCCACAAGTTCGGTCACGCGCAGGAACTGCTGGTCACCTTCGGCCTGGCCTTCATCGTGGCCGAGCTGATCAAGCTGTTCTACGGCGACTTCCCCGTCGATTACCGCGTACCGCAATTCCTGAACTTCGCGGCCTTCCGCGTGTTCGATGCCGACTACCCCTTCTATCGCCTGATGATGGGCGGCGTGTCGCTGGCCATGTTCGGCGTGATCTACCTGCTGCTCTCGCGCACCCGCGTGGGCATTGTCGTGCGCTCGGCCATCTACCGGCCGCGCATGGCCGAAGCATTGGGCCACAACGTGCCGCTGGTTTTCATGAGCGTGTTCGGCGTGGGCGCGGCGATGGCCGGGCTGGCTGGCGCCGTGGCCGGTGCGTTCTACACCACCAACCCCAACATGGCGCTTGAACTGGGCGTGCTGGTGTTCGTGGTGGTGGTCGTGGGCGGCCTGGGTTCGCTGGAAGGCGCGATGATCGCATCGCTGCTGATCGGCCTGATCAGCTCGTTCTCGGTCGGCATCGACGCCAGCCTCGCATCCCTGTTCGGCCTGTTCGGCGCGGGCGAGTGGGCGGAAAGCGTCGGCGGCTTGATGACCGTGAAAGTCTCCAGCCTGGCGGCCACGCTGCCCTTCCTGCTGATGCTGGTGGTGCTGCTGGTCAAGCCGTCGGGGCTGAAGGGAGAACAGGCATGAGCCAGACTCGTTATGCATCCGGCGCGCTGCTGCTGATCGTGTGCGTGGCCGCGCTGTGTGCGCTGCCCTGGCTGCTGCCTCCGGGCCAGCTGGTGGCGGCCGTGCAGATGCTGATTGCCGCATTGTTCGCCTGCGCCTTCAACCTCTTGGCGGGTCAGGGCGGCATGCTGTCCTTCGGCCACGCCGCGTACTTTGGCGTGGGCACCTTCGCCACCATCCACGCCATGAATGCACTGGGCGGCGCGGGCCTGTTGCCCACGCCCCTGATGCCGCTGGTGGGCGGCGTGGCCGGGCTGCTGTTCGGCATTGTTGCCGGCTGGTTCGCCACCATGCGTTCCGGTGTGTACTTTTCGATGATCACGCTGGCGCTGGCGGAATTGCTGCACGCCCTGGCGCCGCACCTGAAAGGCGTGTTCGGCGGCGAGGCGGGCGTGTCCGCCATGCGCATGCCGGCCTGGGGCTTCACGTTCGGTTCCGACATCGAGGTGTACTTCCTGGTGCTGGCCTGGGTGCTGATCTCGCTGGCGGCGCTGTACGGGCTGACGCGCACGCCGCTGGGCCGTCTGACGCTGGGCTTGCGTGAAAACGCCAACCGGCTGCGTTACCTGGGTTACCGGCCGCATGCGCTCAAGACCATGGTGTTTGCGCTGTCGGCCATGTTCGCAGGCATTGCAGGCGGCTTGCAGGCGCTGAACATCGAAGCGGGCAACTACGTGCTGTTCGAGGTCAAGCTGTCTACCGATGCGGTGTTGTTTGCCTACATCGGCGGCGTGAACGCCTTCCTGGGTCCGGTGCTGGGCGCGTCCATCCTGACGTTCCTGTCGCAGACGCTGGCCGACATCACGCGTTCGTGGCTGCTCTATCAAGGCGTGTTGTTCGTGCTGGTGATGCTGTTCGTGCCGGACGGCCTGGTGGGCCTGGTGCAGCGCGCGGCCAAGTCGTTGCGCGAACGCGGTCTGGCCAACTGGTTGCCGCGCGCCGCCGTGTCGGTGGCCAGCGGTCTGCTGCTAACGGCCGCCACCGTGTTCTCGGTGGAATTGCTGCAACGTATGTTTGCCCGCGACTACCGCGCCCTGCTGGCCATGAACCCGGATGCGGGCTGGCCCGACATTTCCTTGTTCGGCCATGACTGGGCGCCGCTGGCCGTGTCCACGTGGTTGATTCCGCTGGCGCTGTTTGCCACGGGCCTCTTGTTGTGCCGCTGGGCGCTGGCCCTGTGGCGTAACGACGGCGATGCTGCCCCCGTGCTGGAGCCCGCAAAATGAGCCACGACATTCTCACCCTGACCGACGTGCGCAAGTCCTTTGGCGAAGCGCAGATCATCCGCGGCGTGAACCTGGCCATCGAGGCCGGTGAACGCCACGCCGTCATCGGCCCCAACGGCGCCGGCAAGTCCACGCTGTTCCACCTGATGTCCGGGTCGTTCGCACCCACCTCGGGCGATATCAGCCTGCGCTCGCGTTCTATTGGCGGCCTGGCGCCCGAAGCCATCAACCGGCTGGGGCTGGCGCGTTCGTTCCAGATCACCAATGTGTTCCCGCGCCTGTCCGTGCGCGAAAACTTGCGCCTGGCGGTGCAGCGCATGCACGGGCTGGTCTACAACTTCTGGCGCCCCATTGCGCGCAACCGCGCCGTCAATGAAGACGTGGACCGCCTGCTGGAAAAGGTGCGGCTGTCAACCAAGCAGCACACCGCTGCCGGTGACCTGAACTACTCCGAACAGCGCTCGCTGGAAATCGGCATGACGCTGGCGTCACGTCCCAAAGTGATTCTGCTGGACGAGCCCATGGCGGGCATGTCGCAGCACGAAGTGGACTACACGGTTGAACTCATCAAGGACGTGACGCGCGACTGCACCTTGCTGATCGTCGAACACGACATGCAAGTGGTGTTCTCGCTGGCGGACCGCATCAGCGTGCTGGTGTATGGCGAAATCCTGGCCACCGGCACGCCGGCCGACATCCGCGCCGATGCTCGCGTGCGTGAAGCCTATCTGGGAGAGGAAACGGTATGACGATGCCTGCCACCCCGCAGTCCCCCCTGCTCAGCCTGCAAGGCGTGCATGCGCACTACGGCAAGAGCCACATCCTGCACGGCATTGACCTGTCCATCGGGCGCGGCGAAGTCGTGAGCCTGTTGGGCCGCAACGGCGCCGGCCGCTCCACCACCATGAAAAGCATCATGGGCCTGGTGGACGTGACTGGCGGCCGCATCGCCATCGAAGGGCGCGACATCACTAACAAGCGGCCCTTCGAGATTGCGCGTGCCGGCCTGGGCTTCGTGCCGGAAGAGCGCGAGGTCTTCGCGAACCTGACGGTAGATGAAAACCTGCGCATGGGCGAACAGCCCAAGCGCGACGACGCGCCCTACTGGACGGCAGAGCAGATGTTCGATTACTTCCCGCGCTTGAAGGAACGCGTCAACACGCGTGCCGGCAACTTGTCAGGCGGTGAACAGCAGATGCTGACGATGTGCCGTTCGCTGCTGGGCAACCCCAAGGTGATGCTGATCGACGAACCCACCGAAGGGCTGGCGCCGAAGATCGTGGAAGTGATCGCTGACGTGATCCGCGACATCCACAAGCGCGGCGTGTCGGTGGTGCTGGTGGAACAGAAGCTGACGATTGCGTTGAAGGTATCGACGCGCGTCAGCGTCATGGGCCATGGCCGCATCGTGTTCGAAGGCCCGCCTGCGCAGTTGCACGAACGGCAGGACGTGGTGCAGGAATGGCTGGCGGTGTAAGCCGCCCCGCCGTGTTCCCTTTCATCTACTGATCTACAGGTAACCCTCTTGGACCATCCTACCGAAGTCATCCATAGCGACCTCGCCGGCCAACGCGTCGTGATCACTGGCGGCGCCAAGGGCATCGGCTTTTCCACCGCCCAGGCATTCTTGCGCCAGGGCGCGCGCGTCGCGCTGCTGGACATGGACGCGGCCGCGCTGGACAGCGCCGTGGCCGAACTGAAGTCCGCAGGCGGCGACGCCATGGCCGTGCAGGCGTCTGTGACAGACGCCGACGCCGTCGAGCGCGCCTTTGCCCAGGTTGAACATGCCTGGGGCCGCATCGACGTGCTGGTCAACAACGCCGGCGTGTCGGCCAACAAACCCACGCTGGACGTCACCGTGGACGAATGGCGCCGCGCCGTGGACATCAACCTGACCGGCGTGTTCCTGTGCGCGCAGGCAGCCGGCCGCCGCATGGTGCCAGCCGGCAGCGGCAGCATCATCAACCTGGCCTCGATGTATGGCGTGGTGGCCGCGCCCGACCGCGCCGCCTACTGCGCCACTAAGGGCGCGGTGGTGTTGCTGACGGAAACGCTGGCCGTCGAATGGGGCCCGCTGGGCGTGCGCGTGAACGCACTGGCGCCCGGCTATGTGGAAACGGATCTGGTGCGCGACCTCGCGGCACGCGGCCGTCTGGACCCCGAACGCCTGAAGCAGCGCACCCCGCTGCGCCGCATGGCGCAGCCGGCCGAAATGGCCGACCTGGCGGTTTTCCTGGCCTCGCGCCAGGCCGCCTACATCACCGGACACACCCTGGTGGCCGACGGCGGCTGGAGCCGCTACAGCTACCTCTAATCGCACTGACGCTTAAAAACATTCTGGAGATTCACTCATGGCCACCTACCAACCGCTTGAACCGCAGGCGCCCTGGCGGCAACTGACGGTCGACGCCAAGGACTGGCAACAGGCGGACCCGGCGCTGCTGGGCACGATGCTGACGCAGCTGCACTGGATTCGCGCGTTTGAAGAAGCGGTGCTGGAACTGGCCGCCGAAGGCCTCGTGCATGGCCCGGCCCACTCGTCGGTGGGGCAGGAAGGCGGCGCGGTCGGGTCGGTGCTGGCCTTGGGCGCAGGCGACCAGATCAACGGCTCGCATCGCGGCCACCATCAATTTCTGGCCAAGGCGCTGCAACACGTTGCGCAGCAAGGCCTGGACCCGCGCAACCCGCACACGCCCGCCATCGACGACGTGCTGCAAAAGACGCTGGCCGAAATCATGGGCCTGGCGCAGGGCTATTGCCGTGGCCGTGGCGGCAGCATGCACTTGCGCTGGCTGGAAGCGGGCGCGCTGGGCACCAACGCCATCGTGGGCGGCGGCGTGCCGCTGGCCGCCGGCGCGGGCTGGGCGCACAAGCACGCCGGCACCGACCGCGTGGCCGTCACGTACTTTGGCGACGGCGCCGTCAACATCGGTTCCGTGCTGGAAACGATGAACCTGACCGCCGCGTGGAAGACGCCGCTGTGCTTCTTCATTGAAAACAATCGCTACGCCGTATCCACGACGGTTGAAGAATCCACCGCGGAACCGCGCCTGTCGGCACGTGGCCTGGCCTTCAACATTCCGTCGTGGAAGGTGGACGGCATGGACCCGCTGGCCGTCCACCTGGCCATGTCGGAAGCCGTGGCGCACATGCGCGCGGGCAACGGCCCCACGATTGTGGAAGTGGATGTTTATCGCTTCTTCCACCAGAACGGCCCCTTCCCTGGCAGCGCGTTCGGCTATCGCAGCAAGGACGAAGAGGCGCAATGGCGTCGCCGCGATCCGCTGGACAAGATTGCCACGGAAATGATCGGCCGCCAGCTCATCACGCAAGCGGAAGTGGATGCGCTGCGCCAGCGCTGCAAAGACGTCATGAAAGACGTCAGCAGCCGCCTGACCGAAGCGGCCGACGGCGGCAAGCGCCGCGTGCGCGCTGACCTGTGGCCCAGCCCCGACTTCCGCGATGTGGGCCTGCGCAGCGACGGCTCGGAACTGGACGGCCTGCGCTACCAGGATGTGGACGCCTACACGGGCGCGCGCGTCGAACGCAAGTTCGTCGATGCGGTTGCCGACGTGCTGGACCGCCGCATGGAAACCGATGGCGGCGTCGTCGTGCTGGGCGAAGACGTGCACCGCTTGAAGGGCGGCACCAATGGCGCCACGCGCGGCCTGAAAGACAAATACCCCGACCGCGTGCTGGGCACGCCGATTTCCGAGAACGCCTTCGCGGGCCTGGGCGGCGGCCTTGCGATGGACGGGCGCTACAAACCCGTCGTCGAATTCATGTATCCCGACTTCATGTGGGTGGCGGCCGACCAGATCTTCAACCAGATCGGCAAGGCCCGCCACATGTTCGGCGGCGACATCGATGTGCCCTTCGTGCTGCGCACCAAGGTCGCCATGGGCACGGGCTATGGCTCGCAGCACTCGATGGACCCGGCCGGCATCTTCGCCACCGCGCCCGGCTGGCGCATCGTGGCCCCGTCCACGCCGTATGAATACGTGGGCCTGATGAACACGGCGCTGGCGTCCAAGGACCCGGTGCTAGTCATTGAACACGTGGACCTGTATGCCTCGTCGGGCGAGGTGGCCGACGGCGACCTGGACTACGCCATTCCGTTCGGCAAGGCGCGCGTGCGCCGCGCGGGCAGCAAGGTCACCATCCTGACGTACCTGTCGATGGTCAGCCGCGCGCTGAAGGCGGCCGAGGAAGCGGGCGTGGACGCCGAGGTGATCGACTTGCGCACGCTGGACCGCGCCAGCCTGGACTGGGACACCATCGGCGCCAGCATCCAGAAGACCAACAACGTGCTGATCGTGGAACAAGGCGCGCGCGGCACGTCGTATGGCGCGATGCTGTCCGACGAGATCCAGCGCCGCTACTTCGATTGGCTGGACCAGCCCGTCAAACGCGTGACGGGCGGCGAGGCGTCGCCCAGCATTTCCAAGGTGCTGGAACGCGCGGCGTTTGCCGACACCGAAGAAGTGCTGGCGGGCTTGGCCGACGTGCTGGCCGACCTGGGGGAACAGGCATGAGCGCACTGCACATGACGGTGCCGATGGAAGTCGGCATCTGCTGCCGCGACCTGGACGCCTTGCTGGCGTTCTACACAGATGTGCTGGGCCTGACGCTGGTCAACCGCGTCAGCGTGCCGGCCGGCAAGGCGCGCGAGACGGGCTTGAGCGCGCACGGCTATGACGTGGCGCGGCTGCAAACGCCTTACGGCGAACGCATCAAGCTGCTGCAACCGCAAGTTGCGCCGGAAGCTGCTGTGCGTAGCACGGCCATTCTGGACCGCCAGGGCGCGACGTACCTGACCTTCATCGTGCGCGACCTGCCGGGCCTGGTCCGCACGCTGCAAGCGCGCGGCATCGTGTTCGACAGCACGCCCGCCCCCATGCAAGTGCGGCCCGGCACGTGGCTGGCGTTCTTCCGCGACCCCGAAGGCAATGTGCTGGAATTGGTCGAATACGACGACGTCGCCGCCTATCGGCCCGATCTGGCCGCCGCAAACTAGGACGAATATCGTGGCAAAAGTTATCAAGCTCCCCTCCGTTGCCGCCGACACCTCGGGCGGCAACCTGCACCAGTGGCTCAAGAAGGAAGGCGACGCCGTCGCCGTGGGCGATGCGCTGGCAGAGATCGAAACCGAGAAGGCGATTGTTGAAATCAACGCGGAACACGCGGGCGTGCTGGCGCGGATCGTCGTCCCCGCTGGCGCCGCGTCCGTGCCGATCAATACCGTGATTGGCGTGCTGCTGGAACAAGGCGACGACGCGTCGGCGATTGATCGGGTGTTGGCCGAACAGGGTGGCGCGGCGGGATCGGGTGCAACGCAGGGCGCGGCATCGTCTGCTTCTGATGCGTCGGCAAGTGGGAATGCCGCGGGCAAGCCAGGCGCTGGGGCGTCTGCGGCTGTGTCGTCTGCGGCTGTGTCGTCTGCCGTTGAATCGTCTAACGCAGGGTCGTCCACCGCAGGGGCATCCGCCGCCGGGGCGTCTGCCACTGGATCGTCTCCCGCAGGATTGTCCGCCGCCGAATCATCCACCACCGCCGTCCCCGGCGGCCGCCTCTTCGCCAGTCCGCTCGCGCGCCGCCTGGCCGCGCAGTGGCATGTGAACCTGCTCGACATCACCGGCACCGGCCCGCACGGCCGCATTGTGCGCCGTGACGTGGAAGCGGCGCGCGACCGTGCGCCGGCCGCCACCGGCACCGCTGCCTCGGCGGCGCCCTTCGCCTCGCGCGCCGCCGCAAGGCGCGTGCCGCACACCGGCATGCGCCGCGCCATCGCTCGGCGCCTGACCGAAAGCAAGCAGAACGTGCCGCACTTCTACCTGTCGGTCGACTGCAAGATGGACGCGCTGCTGGCCCTGCGTGCGCAGGCCAATCATGGCGGCGCGGTCAAGCTGTCCGTCAACGACTTCATCGTGCGCGCCGCCGCGCTGGCGCTGCGTGAAGTGCCCGAGGTGAACGTCAGCTGGCACGAAGACGCCATCGAATACCACGCGGGCGCGGACATCTCGGTCGCCGTCGCCACCGATGGCGGCCTGGTCACCCCGATCGTGCGCGACGCGGACGTGAAATCCCTGTCCGCCATCGCCGGTGAAATCGTCGAGCTGGCCGGCCGCGCCAAGATCAACCGCCTGAAGCCCGAAGAGTTCACAGGCGGCTCGCTCACCGTCAGCAACCTGGGCATGTACGGCATCAGCCAATTCGCCGCCATCATCAACCCGCCGCAAGCCGCCATCCTGGCCGTGGGCGCGGCCGAACGCCGTCCCGTCGTGGCCGACAACGGCGAACTCGTCGCCGCGACCGTCATGACCGTCACGCTATCGGCCGACCATCGCGCGGTGGACGGCGCCCTTGGCGCGCGCTGGCTCGCCGCCTTCCGCACGCTGATCGAAAACCCCGTGCGCATTCTGCTGTGAGCCCGACGATGACGAAGACTACGTTTGACCTCATCGTCGTCGGCGGCGGCCCCGGCGGCTACGTGGCCGCCATCCGCGCCGCGCAGCTGGGCATGTCGGTGGCGCTGGTGGAACGCGCCGAGCTGGGCGGCATCTGCCTGAACTGGGGCTGCATTCCCACCAAGGCGCTGCTGCACAGCGCCACCGTGCTGCGCGCATGCCAGGAAGCCGCGCACTATGGCGTCACCGGTGCGCGCGAGGCCCGTGCCGACCTGGCCGCCATGGTGGCCAGGTCGCGCAAAGTGGCCGGCCGTCTGGGCCAGGGCGTCGCGCATCTGATGAAAAAAAATGGCGTGACGGTCTTTGCCGCCACGGCCACGCTGGCGGGCCAGGGCAAGCTGGCGCTGGACAACGGCACCACGCTATCGGCCAAACACATCATCCTGGCCACCGGCGCACGCGCACGCGAGCTGCCGGCGCTGCCGCTGGGCGAACGCATCTGGGCCTACCGCCAGGCCTTGGTGCCCGCCGAGATCCCGAAGTCGCTGCTGGTCGTGGGCGCGGGCGCCATCGGCGCCGAGTTCGCAAGCTTCTACCGAGCCGTAGGTTCGGACGTGACGCTGATCGACATGACGCCCGAAATTCTGCCGCAAGAAGACGCAGAGATTTCGCAGCTGGCGCGCAAAGCGTTCGAGAAGCAAGGCATCCGCGTGCTGACGCAATGCGCTGTCACCGCCAGCGCCATGACGGCCACGGGCGTGAAGGTGACGCTGGAGCAGCAAGGCAAACGCACGGAACTGGAAGTGGACCGCGTCATCGTCGCGGCCGGCATCGTTGGCAACGTCGACAAGCTGGGTTTGGAGAAAACGCGTGTGAAGGTCGAGAAGACGCACATCGTCACCGACAAGTTCTGCCGTACCGACGAGCCCGGCGTCTACGCCATTGGCGACGTGGCCGGCGCGCCGTGGCTCGCCCACAAGGCAAGCCACGAAGCCGTGCTGTGCGTGGAAGCCATTGCCGGCAAACCGGTACACGCCATCGACCCGCTGCGCATCCCCGCCTGCACGTATTCGTATCCACAGGTGGCCAGCATCGGCATGACCGAAGCCCGCGCACGCGACCATGCCAAACAGCACGGCGGCGAGATCCGCGTGGGCAAGTTCACGTTCGCCGGCAATGGCAAAGCGATTGCCATGGGCGAAGACCAA
>CAJYKY010000482.1 GCA_913775005.1 uncultured Achromobacter sp. | reverse complement strand
TCTGGCGTCCCGATTTTGACTTCATGGAACGCCGGCTGGCGACCTTGCGCGGGCATCACCGGGCGCTGTGCCTGTGGTCCCGCGTGAACCGCGGCACGCCGGAATGCCCGGGCCTGGTGTTCGGCCTGGACCGCGGCGGTTCCTGCCGGGGCGTGGTGTACCGCCTGGCGGGCAGCCAGGTGCCTAATTACTTCCCGGCGTTGTGGGAACGTGAAATGTCCACGGGCGCCTACCTGCCCCGCTGGATCAACTGCGCCACCGACGCCGGCACGGTCCGTGCGCTGGTCTTCATCATGAACCGGGACAACCCGGCCTATATCCGCGCCCTGCCCGACGCCGAGCTCCTGGCCATCGTGCGCCGGGCGGCCGGCCGCTATGGCCCTTGCACCGATTACGTGGTGCAAACCGCCCAGGCCCTGCGCGCCGCCGGCATCCACGACGCCCGCCTGGACGCCATCGCCCGCATGCTGGAAGCCGACGGGCATACGCTGCCGGAGGGGGCCTGATTCCGGCCCCGCCCGGAAACTTGCCTGAGACCTGCGCGGGGTCAATAAGGGAGCCATGGCGCAAGCGGTATAAACTCCGTGTTATCCACGCTGAATCCCACGCCCCATGTCCGTCTCTGATCTGCGTCAAAGCTACGAAAAGAACGTCCTGCTGGAATCCCAGGCCGCCGCGTCCCCGTTTGACCAGTTTTCGCGCTGGTTCGACGAAGCGATCGCCGCCAAAGTGCCCGAACCCAACGCCATGACCCTGGCGACCGTGGACGCCTCCGGCCAGCCCAGCGCCCGCATCGTCCTCATCAAGGGCTATGACGAGCGCGGCTTCACGTTCTTCACCACTTACGAATCCCGCAAGGGCCAGGACCTGCTGGCCGAACCGCGCGCCAGCCTGTTGTTCTTCTGGCAGCCGCTGGAACGCCAGGTCCGCATTGAAGGCGTGGTGGAAAAAGTGCCGGCCGAGGAATCGGACGCCTACTATCACAGCCGCCCCGCCGGTTCGCGCATCGGCGCCTGGGCCTCGCCCCAGAGCCAGCCCATCACGCGTGAAGCGCTGGAAGCCCGCGAAAAGGAATTCCGTGAACGTTTTGGCGATGCGCCGCCGCGTCCGCCGCACTGGGGCGGTTACCGCCTGAAGCCCACCGCCATCGAATTCTGGCAAGGCAGGCCGTCGCGCCTGCACGACCGCCTGCGCTATGTCGCGGACGGCTCGGCCTGGAAGATCGACCGCCTGTCGCCTTGATGCCGGGCGCCAGACGCGCCCGCCCGAATTAACGATTGCATGCCCGCCACCTCCCCTGATTTTGACGCCGCTTTTTTCCGTACTGCGCTGGGCCGTTACGCCACGGGCGTCACGGTCGTGACGGCCGCCGGCCTCGATGGCGCCCCCATCGGGCTGACGGTCAGCTCCTTCAATTCGGTTTCTCTGAATCCGCCGTTGATCCTGTGGAGCCTGTCGCGCACGTCGTCGTCGCTGGCGGCGTTTGAACAGTGCGAGCGCTATGTGGTCAACGTATTGAGCGCCGAGCAGATCGCGCTGGCGCGCCGCTTTGCCACCGGCAAGACGCCGGACCGCTACGCGGGCCTGAAGGTACATTACGCGCCGGGCGGCACCCCCATGCTGGACGGCCATTGCGCCGCCTGGTTTGAATGCCGCAACCGCAGCCGCTACGAAGAAGGCGACCACATCATCATGGTGGGCGAGGTAGAACGTTGCGGCCACAGCGCCGAACCGCCGCTGGTCTTTCACGCGGGCGGCTTTGACCTGACGCCCGCCGGCGCCCGCTCGGAACGAAAAGCCCCATGAGGACACCGCTATGAGCGTGGACATCGATTGCGTCGTCATCGGCGCAGGCGTGGTCGGCCTGGCGATTGCGCGCGCGCTGGCGCAGTCCGGCCGCGAAGTGCTGGTGGCCGAAGCCACCGAAGCCATCGGCACCGGCACCAGCTCGCGCAATTCCGAAGTGATCCACGCCGGCATCTACTATCCGGCGGGCAGCCTGAAGGCGCGGCTGTGCGTGCGCGGCAAGCATTTGCTGTACGCCTATTGCGCCGAACGCGGCGTGCCGCACAAGCGGCTGGGCAAGTTGATCGTCGCCACCGACCGTGAACAGGCCACCCAGCTTGAAGGGATCGCGAAGCGCGCCCGCGCCAATGGCGTGGACGACCTGCAATACATTTCGGGCGAAGAGGCCATGCGCCTGGAACCGGCGCTTCAGTGCACGGCGGCGTTGCTGTCGCCGTCCACGGGCATCGTGGACAGCCACGCGCTGATGCTGTCGTTTCAAGGCGACGCGGAAAACGCGGGCGCGCAATGCGTCTTCCACACGCCGCTCGTCTCTGGCCGCGTCCGGCCCGAAGGCGGGTTCGAACTGCAATTCGGCGGCGACGAAGCCATGCAGCTGACCTGCAACGTGCTGATCAATTCGGCCGGCTTGCAGGCGCCCGCGCTGGCCCGCCGCATCGATGGCGTGCCGCCCGCCAGCATCCCGACCGACTACCTGTGCAAGGGCAGCTATTTCACGCTGTCAGGCCGCGCGCCGTTCACGCGTTTGATCTACCCCGTGCCGCAACACGCAGGCCTGGGCGTGCATCTGACGCTGGACATGGGCGGCCAGGCCAAGTTCGGCCCCGACACCGAATGGGTCGGCACCGAGGACTACACCATCGACCCCACCCGCGCCGACGTGTTCTACGCGGCGGTGCGCAGCTACTGGCCCGCCCTGCCCGACGAGGCGCTGGCGCCCGGCTACACCGGCATCCGGCCCAAGATCTCCGGCCCGCATGAACCGGCGGCCGACTTCGTCATTGCCGGCCCCGCCGTGCATGGCGTGCCCGGCCTGGTTAACCTGTTCGGCATTGAATCTCCCGGGCTGACCTCCAGCCTGGCCCTGGCGGAAGAAACGCTGGCGTGCCTTGCCGCCTGATTCCCCCCTATCCTTTTTTCTGATCCTTCCCGCACCATGCAGCACAACGACTACATCCTGACCCTGTCCTGCCCCGACCGCACCGGCATCGTCTACCGCGTCAGCGGCCTGTTGTTCGAATTGGGTTGCAACATCCTGGATTCGCAGCAATTCGGCGACGAAGAAACCGGCCAGTTCTTCCTGCGCGTGCACTTTGACCTGCCCGTGGCCGTTGCTGCGGACGACCTGCGCGGCCGCTTGAACACGCTGTCTGCCGACTACGGCATGGACCTGAAGCTGCACGATGCCCGCCGCAAAGAACGCCTGCTGATCATGGTCAGCAAGCAGGGCCACTGCCTGAATGACCTGCTGTTTCGCGTGCATAGCGGCCACCTGCACGCTGAAGTGGCCGCCATCGTGTCGAACCACAATGACTACGCCTCGCTGGCCGCGTCTTACGGCATTCCGTTTTATTACCTGCCGGTCACGGCCGACACCAAGGCGGACCAGGAAAAGCAGGTCCTGGAAATTGTCGAGCGCACCAACACCGATCTGGTTGTGCTGGCCCGCTACATGCAGATTCTGTCGGCGGACATGTGCCGCGCGCTTAACGGCCGCGCCATCAATATCCACCACAGCTTCCTGCCCAGCTTCAAGGGCGCGCGCCCGTACCACCAGGCGCATGCGCGCGGCGTGAAGATCATCGGCGCCACCGCGCACTACGTGACGTCGGACCTGGACGAAGGCCCGATCATCGATCAAGACATCGAACGCGTGGACCACACCATGACCGCGCAGGATCTGACCCAGGTCGGCAGCGATATTGAATCGCTGGTGCTGTCGCGCGCCGTGCGCAGCCATGTGGAACACCGCATCCTGTTGAACCGCAACAAGACCGTCGTCTTCCGTTAATCAGCCAGCCGGAAACTGCCGCGCCACCAGCCCCATCGCCTTGTCCTGCAACGGCGAACGGGCCTGGGCCGGCCAGATCACCTGGCTGATCGACCGGGCATCGTGCGCAAACGCAATGAAGCGCGTACCCGCCAGGCCGCTGCGTGACAGGCAGGCCGGCACGATCGACACGCCCAAGCCCTGCGACACCAGCGACGCCACGCTCAGCCAGTGGCGCACCTCGTGCCGGATCACCGGCATGAAGCCCGCGGCCACGCACATGGACAGCACCGTTTCGTAATAACTGGGCGAGGCCGCGCGCGCAAAGAAAACGAAGTCATCGCCCGCCAGCTCGGCCAGGCGCAGTGACTCGCGGCCCGCCAACGGGTGGGAATCCGGCAGGCAAACGACGAAAGGTTCGGCAATGAGGTCACGCGCCTGCACTTCGTCCGGCACGGGATTGGCGTGGATGAAGCCTAGATCCAGTTCGCCACGGCGCACGGCCTCGATCTGTTCGTGGGAGTTTTGCTCGGTCAGCACATGTTCCACATCCGGCAGCTCGGCCCGCATGCCGGCCAGCAGCGCGGGCAGACCGCGATACAGCATCGACCCGACAAAGCCGATACGCAATCGACCCCGCAAGCCGGCATCGACGCGCCGCACCAGCGTGCGCACCTCTTCTGCCTGACGCAGCAGCGTCAACGCCTCGCGGTACAGCACATGGCCTGCATCCGTCAGTTCAACATGCCGGCTGGTACGGGCCAGCAGGCGCGCGCCGACGTTGTCTTCCAGCTGCCGGATGGCGTAGCTGAGCGGCGGCTGGGAAATATGCAGGCGGTGGGCGGCGCGGCTGAAGTGGCGCTCTTCGGCGACCGCAATGAAATAACGCAAGAGGCGCGGGTCCAGATCCATGGTCTCCCCCTATCTATATTTTTT
>CAJYKY010000481.1 GCA_913775005.1 uncultured Achromobacter sp. | reverse complement strand
GTAGCTGCCGTCGGCCTGAAGCTTCATGTCCTTGTCCGCGCGATTGATCATCCGCGTGAACATGCCGTTTGCCAGGTCGGCCGCCGCATCCGCAGGCGGATTTTGCGGGTACGCGCCGAAGTCGCGCTGCAAGCGGGTGGAATCGTCGTCCCACGTGTAGCTGACCAGCACGCTCGAATAATCGGCACTCAGCGAGCTGGGCACGATGTAGCTGGTTGCCAGCCCACTGTCAGACACCACGGCCTTGATCGGTTCCTTGGTGCCGTCCGCCAGCGTCAGCGTCGGCAGATTTGCCAGCGCGTCATTGTGGATCGTGCCGAAGACCTTGGAAGAACGCACCATGCGCAGCATGCTGACCGCGCTAGCGGCCCGCGCATTCGGAATATCGCTTGTCCTGCTAAGCAGCAACGGCGGCAGCACACCGGTGAAGGCGCGCGACTCCAAGCCCAACGCGGCGTCACCGAATGTCACGCTGGGGCGGGCCTTGGGCGCATACCCGGCGCGCGTCACCAGTCCGATCAATTGCTCATGAGGCAGGCACAGGATGACGTAATCGAACGTCGTGTCCATGAGCTTGTCGCCACCTGCCGCGTAGTGCGTGACCACCGCGACATTCGCCCCCTCCACCTCGCGGTGAAACACATCGGACACGCGCGCATGAATGGGAGTGACATTGAATTTTCCGGCCGGCGCGCCAGCCAGCGTGTGCAGATACAGCTGGCGGATGAAGTCGACGTTTTCCTTGACCGGCAAGGTGTATTCGTTGGAATAGTCCCAGAGAATCAGCCGCATCATCTCGACGAGCGAGATGCCGAACAGCGACTTGAAGCCGCCGGTGCCAAAGCCGAACCGTCCGAACAGCTCCACGTAGTAATTCTGCGTTTCCGCAGGGCTAAGACCAGGCATGGAAGGCAGCCCGGAACCATAGTCGCGGATGATGGTTCGCACCGCGCCTTCCAGGCTGACACCATCATAATCAGCGATGAACTGCTTCCAGTCTTGGTCGATCTGCTGCAAGACGGCGTCGGTGGTGTCCTCGCTCTTGATCAACTCGCTGACCTGCCCGGGTGTGCGCGAGCCGATCGGCCACAACGCGGTTGCGTTGACGCCCACCAGCCGCGACACGACCAGATCGCGCACGGCGCGCGTGGGTGAATCTGGGTCCTGCCAGAGGTCTCCTTTGTAGCGGTCGGTCCGATGGCCGAACACGAATTCGGTGGCGATCTTTCCCGGGTTCGGAAACACCCGCACATCGGCGTCAGCGCCAAATGCGCGCAAGGCGTATTGCCATGTCAGCCCGGCGGATTCGGGAAAGCGCATGGCACCCACTTCATACACGGTGCTGTCGTCGGACTGCACGGCTAAGACCCGCCCGGCCTTTTTGCCGCGCACGGTCAGGCCACGCGCCAGCGAGAACAGAAAATGGTCGGGATCGGATTCATAGAGGCTGACGTTTACAGCCCCCGTCTTGTCACTCACGACGCGGGACAGTTCACTTAACGCGGCAATGCCCGCCGCGCCGGCGCCAACGATAGCGACGTTCAAGTCTTTGCCCGCCGGCAGGGCGCCGATGGGTTGCTGCACAATCGTGGGATAAACGATGCGCACGGAATCGGGGTGGCGGAAATAGCGGCCGACTTTGGCTACGTCGGCAACGGTGTGCGCGTTGGCGGCTTTCGCCAGATTTCGAATGACGGTGATGCTCAATTCGTCCTCCTTGGGAAGGGAAGGAATGGGCCGATGGCGGCAGGATGCCGCGGCGGCCATGATCAGGATGCGCCACGTTGCGAAGGCTGCGGATTGATCCGCAACCGTCGCGACGTTCCTGACTTACTTCATCGTGAACGGCATGAACTTGCCGCTCATTTCCACCCGCACGCGGGGACCGTCCGCGCCGTCTTCCGAAGTCACCTGCAAATCAAAATCGGTGGTGGACATCACCCCGTCACCAAACTCTTCCGAGATCAGCTGCTTGAGCGTGCTGCCATAAATCAGCAGAAACTCATAAAAGCGATAAACGGTCGGGTCGGTAGGAATGACGGAATCCAGCGAACCTCGATCCGGAGGCGACTGCAAAATGGCCTGTTCAGCATTGGTGAGGGTCAAACCCAGCTTGTTGATCAGCTTCCCGACGTTGTCTGCCGACAGGGGCATTTGACCCAGGCATGCGGCCGTTCCCTTGGTGAGCGGCAATCCCATGTCGGTGGTTATGTCCTGCCACGTCAGATTATTTTCAAACTTGCTGGCAAGAATCTTTTCGACAATCGCATTTCGTACATTCATCGCTATCTCCCAAAATTGAAAACCAAATTGAAAAACATGGCGGCCGCGACGGCGGGGCTTCTCATCACTGCCTAGGATGGATTCGAAGCCGCTCCGTCTGGACTCACCGCCTTGCATCGGCCGCGGGTCAAAATTAAGGGAGCAAATCTCAAGAACGCTTTTAGAAATGCAACAAGATTGCATGTGTTGCATGACCTTGCGGTCGGCCCAAGCACGTGTGCCAGAGCAAGCCCGCAAATGAAATGGGCCAGCCCAATTCCTTGGTGCTGGCCCGCAGTCAATACAGAAAAACGGCGGCGTGCGCCGCGTGCGCTACCCCAGATTCGGCGCCAGCGTCCGCTTTAGATCTTCAATGCTGCGCCCGCTGCGCTTGGCATAGTCTTCCAGCTGATCTTCACCGATCACGCCCACGTTGAAGTACTGCGATTCCGGATGGCTGAAATAGAAGCCGGACACGCTGGATGCCGGGTACATGGCGTAGCTGTCGGTCAGCATCATGCCGATGTCGGTGCCATTCAGCACTTGGAACATATCGGTTTTCACGACGTGTTCCGGGCAGGCCGGGTAGCCTGGCGCGGGGCGGATGCCCACGTATTTCTCGGCGATCATGTCGTCGTTGCTCAAGGCCTCGTCGGGCGCGTAGCCCCACAAGTCCTGGCGCACGCGGGCGTGCAGGCATTCGGCAAAGCCTTCGGCCAGGCGGTCGGCCAGCGACTTGAGCATGATGCTGGAATAGTCGTCCAGCGCCTTCTCGAATTCCGCTTCTTTTTTCTCGATGCCGATGCCGGCCGTGACGGCGAACATGCCGATGTAATCCAGCTTGCCCGACGACTTGGGCGCAATAAAGTCGGCCAGGCACTTGTTGCTGACGCCTTCGCGCTTGGCGCCCTGCTGGCGCAGGTTGCGATACGTGAACAGCACTTCGCTGCGCGTTTCGTCCTTGTAGATTTCAATGTCTTCGTCGTTGATGCGGTTGGCTGGGTAGAAGCCCACGACGCCGTTGGCGGTCAGCCAGCGGCCTTCAATGATGCGCTTCATCATGGCCAGGCCGTCGGCGTAGACCTTGCGCGCCTGCTCGCCCACGACCTTGTCGTCAAGAATGGCGGGGAACGGGCCAAAGAGGCTCCACGTCTGGAAGAACGGGCCCCAGTCCACGTACTTGGCGATCTCTGCCAGGTCGTAGCTCTTGAACGTACGGCGGCCGATGAACTTGGGGCGCGGCGGCGTGTAGTTGTCCCAATCCATGGCCGGGCGCGATGCGCGCGCTTCCGCCAGCGGCAGAATCGGCGTGGCCTTGCGGTTGGCGTGGCGGCGGCGCACTTCCTCGTATTCCTGGGCCAGCTCGGTCAGGTAGGCTTCGGACTGATCCGACATCAGGTTCGTTGCCACGCCCACGGAACGGCTGGCGTCCGGCACATAGATGACCGGGCCGTCGTAGTTGGGCGCAATCTTCACGGCGGTGTGCACGCGGCTGGTGGTGGCCCCGCCAATCATCAGCGGCAGCTTGCGGCTGCGGAAGTAGTCGTCGCGCTGCATTTCGCTGGCCACGTACGCCATCTCTTCCAGGCTGGGCGTGATCAGGCCGGACAGGCCGACGATGTCGGCGTTCTCTTCCTTGGCCTTTTCCAGGATCTGCGCGCAGGGCACCATCACGCCCATGTTCACGACTTCGAAGTTATTGCATTGCAGGACGACCGACACGATGTTCTTGCCGATGTCGTGCACGTCGCCCTTCACCGTGGCGATGACGATCTTGCCCTTGGCGCGCACGTCGCCGCCGGCCGCCGCGATCTGACGCTTTTCTTCTTCGATGAAGGGAATCAGGTGGGCCACGGCCTGCTTCATGACGCGGGCCGACTTCACCACCTGCGGCAGGAACATCTTGCCTTCGCCGAACAGGTCACCCACGACGTTCATGCCGTCCATGAGCGGGCCTTCGATAACTTCGATGGGGCGGCCGCCGCGCGCGGCGATCTTCTGGCGCACTTCTTCGGTGTCTTCAACGATGAAGGCGGTGATGCCGTGCACCAGCGCGTGTGACAGGCGCTGTTCGACGTCGGCTTTGCGCCAGGTCAGGTCTTCTTCGCGCTTGGCGCCGCTGCCCTTCACGCTGTCGGCAAACTGCACCAGGCGTTCGGTGGGCGTGCGTTCGTCGTCGGCTTCGGTTTTGCCGACGGGGTTCGGGCGGTCCAGCACCACGTCTTCAACCAGGTCGCGCAGCTTGGGATCCAGGTCGGCGTACACGCCCAGCTGGCCGGCGTTGACGATGCCCATCGTCATGCCTTCC
>CAJYKY010000480.1 GCA_913775005.1 uncultured Achromobacter sp. | reverse complement strand
ACGGCGTCTGCGAAGGGGGCGCCTGGTAGCCGGGTTCCTGCTTGCGCCGCGCCAGTTCTGCATCGTCCACTTGCAGCGTCACGCTGCGCTGATTCAGATCGACGCGGATGTTGTCGCCGGTGCGCAGCAACGCCAGGCCGCCGCCGACTGCGGCTTCGGGCGACATGTTCAGGATGGACGGGCTGGCCGACGTGCCGCTTTGCCTGCCGTCGCCCAGACAGGGCAATGATTCGATCCCGCGTTTGATCAGGTGCGAAGGCGGCGCCATGTTGACGACCTCGGCGCTGCCCGGGTAGCCCACGGTACCCGCGCCGCGGATGACCAGGATGCAGTGTTCATCGATGTTCAGCGCCGGGTCTTCGATGCGGGCGTGATAATCCTCGGGCCCTTCGAACACAATGGCGCGCGCGTCGAACGCGTTTTCCGAGCCCGGTTCCGACAGGTACGCGCGGCGAAACGCCTCGCCCACTACCGACATCTTGATGATCGCGCTATCAAAAAAGTTGCCCGACAGCACGATGAAGCCGGCGCGAT
Organism: uncultured Achromobacter sp.; assembly: GCA_913775005.1. Taxonomy (GTDB): domain Bacteria; phylum Pseudomonadota; class Gammaproteobacteria; order Burkholderiales; family Burkholderiaceae_B; genus Achromobacter. The sequence continues at coordinate 3,703 of CAJYKY010000480.1, read as the reverse complement.
GCTTGAGCGGCGCCGCGCAGCTGCGGATGACGTCCGTATCACGCGTCTTGGCGGTGGCGACGATGTCGCCGATGGTCTTGCCGGACACGGTGGCGCAGTTGCCATGCAGGCGGCCGTCGGCCAGCAGCTCATGCATGACGGCGGGCACGCCGCCCGCGCGATGAAAGCCTTCTCCAAGGTGTTCACCAGCCGGCACGCAGTTGACCAGCAGCGGCACGTCTTCGCCCAGCCGTTGCCAGTCGTCCAGGCTGAGGTCGATGCCGGTGTGCCGGGCAATGGCGATCAGGTGCGGCGGGCAGTTGCTGGATGCGCCCAGGGCCGAGGCCACCACGATGGCGTTTTCAAAGGCTTCGCGCGTCAGGATGTGCGATGGGCGCAGGTCTTCCCGCACCATGTCGCAAATCCGCATGCCGGTGGCGTAGGCCATCTGCGCGCGCTCGCGGTACGGGGCGGGGATGCTGGCGCAGGTGGGCAGAGACATGCCCAGCGCTTCGGCCAGCGAATTCATCGATAGCGCCGTGCCCATGGTGTTGCAGTGGCCGACAGACGGTGACGATGCCGTGGCCAGCGTCATGAAGCCTTCATAGTCGAGCTTGCCGGCGGCCATCAGGTTGCGCGCGTGCCAGATGATGGTGCCGGACCCGACGCGCTGGCCGTCGTGCCAGCCGTCCAGCATCGGTCCGCCGGACAGCACGATGGCCGGCAGGTCGACGGTGGCGGCGGCCATCAGGCAGGCGGGCGTGGTCTTGTCGCAGCCGGTCGTCAACACCACGCCATCCAGCGGGTAGCCATGCAAGATTTCCACCAGGCCCAGATAGGCCAGGTTACGGTCTAGCGCCGCCGTGGGCCGCCGCCCCTGTTCGGCCAGCGGGTGCACCGGAAACTCCATGGGAATCCCGCCCGCGTCCCGGATGCCCGCTTTGACGCGCTCAGCCAGCGCCAGATGATGCCGGTTGCACGGCGCGAGGTCGCTGCCGGTCTGCGCGATGCCGATGATGGGCCGGCCCGATTGCAGCTCCTGCCGCGTCAGACCGTAGTTCAGATAGCGTTCGACATAGATCGCCGTCATGTCGGCGTGGGCGGGATCGTCGAACCATTTCTGGCTGCGTAGCTTGCGGGGGTTCTGAGACATGGAACGCTCACTTCCTGGGTTGCAATCAGCGGTTGACGCAGGCGTCAGTTACGCGCCTTCTGGATCTCTTCATTCAACTGCTTGATGAGATCGGGGCCAAGTTCCTGGGTGTATTTGTCCACAACAGGTTGTACCTTTTGCCGCATGCGGGCCACTTCCTCGGGCGTGACCGTGTTGATCTTCATGCCCGCCTTCTCCAGCGTGGTCATGGCCTTGGTGGAGTCGGCGCGGCTGTCCTGGCGTTCAAAATCACGCGATGCGGCGGCCGCCTGGCGGATCAGTTTCTGTTCGTCGGGCGACAGGGTGTCCCACCATTTCTTGGATGCCATCACCACCCACGGCGTGTAGACGTGGCGCGTGATGGTCAGGAAGGGCTGCACTTCATAGAACTTGCTGCTTTGAATGGTGGTGATGGGGTTTTCCTGCCCGTCCACCGTGCGCGTTTCCAGCGCGGTAAACAATTCCGAGAACGGCATGGGCACGGCGTTGGCGCCCAGCGTGTTGAACACGCCCAGCGCGATCTGGTTCTGCATGACGCGCAGTTTGATGCCCTGCAAATCTTCGGCGCGGGTGATGGGGCGCTTGGAATTGGTCATGTTGCGAAAGCCGTTTTCCCAATAGACCAGACCCACCAGTCCTTTGGCTTCCAGCTTTTTCAACATGTCCTGGCCCAAGGGGCCGTCCAGCACGGCGTCTGCTTCCTTTTCGCTGTTAAAGAGAAAGGGCAGGTCGAACATGCCAAATTCTTTGACCATGCCGGCCAGCGGCGCCGTGGACCCGACCATCATTTCCTGGGCGCCACCGGCCAGCGCGCCTTGCATCTGTTCGTCTGACCCCAGGTTGGCCGAGCCGAACGTCTTCATTTTCATCTTGCCGCCGCTGACTTTTTCCAGCTCTTGCGCTAGAAACCTTGCGGCGCGGCCTTGCACGCTTTCTTCGTTCAGGCCGTAGCCAAAGCGGATCAGCCGGGGCTTCACATCGGCCGCCGCCGCCACGCCCGCCACCGCACAAGACAGCGCGGTGGCCAGCACAAGTAGACGAGTCTTGAATCGGGTGATCATGGTGCTCCTCCTTGGATGGTGTGTCGTTTTCTCTTTGCCGCTGGCTTTTTTGCCGCTAGTGCATCCAGCGTGCGGGGACGGTGATCAGTTCAGGGAAGATCACCAGCAGGACCAGCAAGAGCGTGTAGGCGACCACGTAGCGCCACACGCCTTTGCAGATAGTTTCCATATTGATGCGGGCCACGCCGCAAACCACGTTCAGCACGGTGCCCACGGGCGGCGTCAGCAAGCCCACGCTGCCGACCATCACGAACATGACCCCGAAGTACACGGGATCGATGCCGGCCTTGGTGACCACGGGCATCAGCACGGGGCCAAGGATCAGGATGGTGGGCGTCAGGTCCATGACGGTGCCCACCAGCGTCAGCAGCACCAGCAGGGCAAACATCAGCAGCTTGGGCTGATCCATGACCGGTTCCAGCAGCGCGATCAGGTCTTGCGGCATGTCGGCCAGCGTGATCATGTAGGACGAAACCATGGCGGCCGCCACCAGGAACATGACGACGGCGGTGGTGCGCGCCGCATTGACGAACAGGGGGCCAAGATCCCGCAGGCCGATTTCCCGGTAGACGAACAGGCTGACCAGCAGGGCATAGACGGCAGCCACCACGGCGGCCTCGGTCGGCGTGAAGATGCCGCCGCGCAAGCCTCCGATGATGATCACGGGCAGCATCAGCGCCCACAGCGATTCGCGCAGCGCTTTCAACCGGGCCGGCCAGGGCACGCGCGGCGACGGCTTGATGCTGCCGTGCTTTCTGGCGACCCAGGCCCAGACGGCGATCAGCGTCAGGCCCATCATCAGCCCGGGCGCGATGCCGGCGAAAAACAGCTTGGTGATCGACACATTGGTCGCCACGCCGAAGATGATGAATGAAATCGACGGCGGGATGATCGGCGCAATGATGCCGCCCGCCGCGATCAGCCCCGACGCCTGGCCGGCGTCATAACCCTTTTCGCGCAGCATGGGGATCAGCAATGCCCCCAGCGCCGCGGCGTCGGCAACGGCCGAGCCCGACAGCGACGCCAGCAACACGCTGGCGAAGATCGCCACGTAGCCCAGCCCGCCCTGGATGTGTCCAACAAAGGAATTGGCCAGGTTGACGATGCGGCGCGATATGCCGCCCGCGTTCATCAGTTCGCCCGCCAACATGAAAAGCGGCACGGCCATCAAGGTGAAGCTGTTGGCGCCCGACAGCATGTTCTGCGCCAGGATCTGCGTGTCGAAAAAGTCCAGCTGGAACATCATGGCCAGCGCGCTGAGCAGCAGCGCGAAGGCAATCGGCATGCCCAGGGCGATCAGCCCCAGCAACACAAGCAGGAAGACGGTCAGGATCATTGCAAGGTCCGGGCGGGGAAGGGGGAAGCGCTACGCATCGCGGCGGCGGGCGTCAGACGAGCGGGTCTTCAGGGCTGGATTCGGCGGGCAAGGGGCCGCCCGCCAGTACCCGTATCACGTCGATCACCGTCAAGAGGCCCATGGCCACCGCGGCATACAGCGATGCGGCGTTGA
>CAJYKY010000479.1 GCA_913775005.1 uncultured Achromobacter sp. | reverse complement strand
GTGATGATCATCAAGGGGATGATCTGCAACTTTTCAAAGCCGTCGGCCCAAATGCCGATGATGAAACCGAACAGGCTGAACGTCACCGCCGTCAGCACCAGAAAGCCCAGCATCCAGATCGGGTGCGCGATGTCGAACGACACGAACAGGCGCGCCGTGGCCAGCATGATCAGCCCAAGGATGATGGACTTGCTGGCGGCAGCGCCCACGTAGCCCATGACGATCTCGACATACGAGATGGGCGCCGAATGGATTTCGTAGATGGTGCCAGAGAAGCGCGGCATGTAGATGCCGAACGACGCGTTGGCGATGCTTTGCGTCAGCAGCGACAGCATGATCATGCCGGGCACGATGAACGCGCCGTAGCTGACGCCGTCGATCTCGACCATGTGCGAGCCGATGGCCGAGCCGAACACCACGAAGTACAGCGATGTGGAAATCACGGGCGACAACACGCTTTGCATCAGCGTGCGCCACGCGCGGGCCATTTCAAACAGGTAGATAGCGCGGATGGCGTAGAAGTTCATGATTGACCGTGTACCAGGCTGACAAAGATATCCTCAAGCGAGCTTTCCGACGAATTCAGATCCGTGAATTCGATCTCAAGCCGGCTGAGTTCGTGCAGCAGCTGCGAGATATTGCCGCCGCCCTGGTTGTCGTAGGTGTAGACAAGCTTGTAGCCATCGGCCGACAGATCCAGCTGATAGGCGTCAAGCGCGGTGGGAATGCCGGGCAGCGGCGCCTTCAGCGTCAACGTCAACTGGCGCTTGCCCAGCTTGGCCATCAGCGCGTTCTTTTCTTCGACCAGGATGATCTCGCCCTTGCGGATCACGCCGATGCGGTCGGCCATTTCCTGCGCTTCTTCGATGTAGTGCGTGGTGAGGATGATGGTGACGCCGCTTTCACGCAGGCGCCGCACCATTTCCCACATGCCGCGCCGCAGCTCGACGTCCACACCCGCCGTGGGTTCGTCCAGAAACAGGATGTCGGGCTCGTGCGACAGCGCCTTGGCAATCATCACGCGGCGCTTCATGCCGCCCGACAGCGCCATGATGCGGCTGTCTTTCTTGTCCCACAGGGACAGGTCGCGCAGCACCTTTTCGATGTAGGCAGGGTCGGCCGGCTTGCCGAACAGGCCGCGGCTGAAATTGACGGTGTTCCACACGCTTTCAAACGCGTCGGTGGAAATTTCCTGGGGCACCAGGCCGATCTTGGCCCGCGCCGCGCGGAAGTCCGTCACGATGTTGTGGCCGTCGGCCAGCACCACGCCGTCGCTCGGGTTGACGATGCCGCAGATGATGCTGATCAGCGTGGTCTTGCCCGCGCCGTTCGGCCCGAGCAAGGCGAAGATCTCGCCGCGCTGGATATCCAGGTTGACGCTCTTGAGCGCTTGGAATCCCGAGGCGTATCGCTTGGATAAGCCTTGAATTGAAATAACCGGCTGCACACGCGCCCCCAACTTGATTGATAGTCAGGGATTTTACCCGCCACGTCGTGACAGCTTGGTCGACGTGGCGGAACGCTGTGTTCGCTTTTTGGGAACGACGGAATTGCTGTTTCCCGTCCGAACAACCCTAACGGCCCCAGCGCAACACCAGCGGGTCCAGCCGCCGCGCCGTGTCCAGCAGCCCCTGGCGAACTTCGTCGCGCATCGGCGGGAACGGATGCCGGGGCGCGTCGCAATCGATCACCCCGCCCGCCTTCATCAAGGCCTTGGCGGTCAGGATGCCGCCTTGCCGGTTTTCGTAGTTGATCAGCGGCAGCCAGCGCTCGTACAGCCGGTAGGCCTCGTCGCGCTGGCCCGCCCGGTGCGCCTCGATGATGGGGCGGATGCCATCAGCAAAGCCGCCGCCCGTCATCGACCCGGTCGCGCCGGCGTCCAGATCGGGCAGCAGCGTGATGGCCTCTTCGCCGTCCCACGGGCCTTCGATGGCCTGGCCGCCCAGCGCGATCAGGTCGCGCAGCTTGGAGGCCGCGCCCGCCGTCTCGATCTTGAAGTACGACACTTGTTCGATCTCGCGCGCCATTTTCGCCAGCAGCGATGCCGGCAGCGGGGTCCCGGCCACCGGCGCGTCCTGGATCATGATGGGGATACCGACCGCGTCTGACACCTGCTGGAAGAACGCTTCAATCTGCGGTTCCGGCACGCGGATGGTAGCGCCGTGGTAAGGCGGCATGATCATCAGCATGGCCGCCCCCTGCTGCTCAGCGCGGCGGCTGCGGGCGGCGCAGACCTGGGTGGAAAAGTGCGTGGTGGTCACGATGACCGGTACGCGGCCGGCCACGTGTTCAAGAATGCTGCGCGTCAGCACCTCGCGCTCGTCGTCCGACAACACAAACTGTTCAGAGAAATTGGCCAGGATGCAAAGCCCGTCCACGCCCGAATCGATCATGAAGTCCACGGCGCGTTTCTGGCTGGGCAGGTCCAGCTCGCCCGATGCCGTGAAGGTCGTGGGCACCACCGGGAAGATGCCACGGTAACGTGGGGTGGCGGACGGGGTGGCCGTTGTCGAAGCAGTCATCGTCATGGCTCGCCTATTCCTATTCGATGATGTTGAAGTCGTTGAGATAGTCCGTCTTCAAGCTCAGGCCGAGGCCGGGCTTGTTGTCGTCCAGATCGATAAAGCCTTCCTTGGCGACGGGCTCGCCGTCGAAGATGTAGTAGAACAGCTCGTTGCCGACTTCGACATCGAACATCGGAAAGTATTCGCTCATGGGCGAGGCCAGCGTGCTCATCGTGAGGTGGTAGTTGTGCATCTGCCCCGCGTGCGGAATGACCGGCACGCTATAGGCTTCGCACAGCGCATTGATCTTGTGCGCCGCCGTGATGCCACCCACGCGGTTGGTGTCGTACTGCACCACCGACACGGCCTTGCGGTCCAGCAGCTGCTTGAATCCGTACAACGAAAATTCATGTTCGCCGCCGGAAATCGGGATCGACGTCAGCTGATTCAATTCGGCATAGCCGTCCACATCGTCGGCAATGACCGGCTCTTCGAGCCAGCGCGGTTCAAATTTTTCCAGCTTGGGCAGGATGCGCTTGGCGTATTCCAGGTTCCAGCCCATATAGCATTCGAGCATCAGGTCGGTGTCGTACCCGATCACTTCGCGCACGGCCTCCACCGATTTCAGGTTTTCCACCACGCCCTTTTGCAGGTGCGCGGGGCCGTAGCCAAAGCGCATCTTGAAGGCGGTGAAGCCTTGGTCCAGATACGTTTGCGCTTCGTCCTGCATGGCCTTCAAATCGGTGCGATACAGCTTCGAGTAATAGACCGGGATCTTTTCCTTGGTGCGCCCGCCCAGCAGCTTGAAGACGGGCTTGCCCACGGACTTGCCCAGGATGTCCCAGATGGCCAGGTCCACGCCCGATATCGCCGCCATCGTCACGCCCTTGCGGCCCCAGGCGTGCGTGGCGCGATACATGCGCTGCCACAGGTATTCGTAATCCCAAGGGTCGTGGCCCACCACCAGCGGCGCCAGGTATTGGTCGATGATGGCCTTGGCCACGCGCGGGGCCAGCGCCACATTACCCAAGCCCACGATGCCGTCGTCGGTTTCCACTTCCACCACGGTCCAGCCGTGAAAGCGGAACGTGCTCATGGTTTCCTGCGGGGAATACAGCAGGTCCATCGCGTTGGAAC
>CAJYKY010000478.1 GCA_913775005.1 uncultured Achromobacter sp. | reverse complement strand
TCGCCATTGCCGCTGGAGCGGATGCGCATACCGTCATCGATCCCGGCCGGAATCTTGACTTGCAGGGTCTTGTTGCGGCGAATACGGCCCACGCCATCGCATGCCGGGCACGGATCGGTGATTTCCTTGCCGTTGCCGTGGCAGGTGGGGCAGGTTTGCTGCACGCTGAAAAAGCCTTGCTGCATGCGCACGGCGCCCGAGCCGCCGCAGGTGCGGCAGGTCTTCGGGGACGTGCCCGCCTTGGCGCCAGAGCCGTGGCAGGTGTCGCAGTTTTCCCAGCTGGGCACGCGGATTTCGGTATCGAAACCGGCCGCGGCCTGTTCCAGCGTGATCTCCAGCGCGTACTTCAGATCGGCGCCGCGATACACCTGCGGGCCGCCGCCGCGACGGCCACCGCCGCCCGCGCCACCGAAGATCTCGCCAAAAATATCGCCGAAGGCGTCGGCAAAGCCGCCGCCCATCCCGGCTCCGCCCATGCCGGCGGAATTGGGGTCCACGCCCGCATGGCCATAGCGGTCATACGCGGCGCGTTTTTGTTCATCCCCCAGGACCTCGTAGGCTTCCTTGGCTTCCTTGAACTTCTCTTCGGCTTCTTTGCTGTCCGGATTGCGATCCGGGTGGTACTTCATGGCCAGCTTTCGATAGGCCTTCTTGAGTTCGTCGTCCGAGGCGTTTTTTGCTACGCCCAGAACTTCGTAATAGTCGCGTTTTGCCATGATCCGTGGGCTCAAAAACGAGCCATCTTTTCAGTGCTACAGAATGAGTTCGCCCGGTAGGCGGATTTCTCCGGCTACCGGGCGGCAGAGGCTGGTCAGCGCCCGGCCATTATTGGTCGCGCTTGACTTCCTTGAAGTCGGCGTCGACGACGTTGTCGTCCACCGGCTTCGCGTTATCGGCCGCTTGTTGCTGGCCGGCGGCTTGTTGCGCCTGCATGTCGGCGTACATCTTCTCGCCCAGCTTCTGCGATGCCGTCGACAGGGCTTCCACCTTGGCGTCGATCGCGGCCTTGTCGCCTTCCTTCAGCGTGTCTTCCAGGTCCTTGATGGCGGCTTCGATGCTTTCCTTTTCGGAAGCTTCGAGCTTGTCGCCGTACTCGGTCAACGACTTGCGGGTGGCGTGCACCAGCGCGTCGGCCTGGTTGCGCGACTGAGCCAGTTCGGCAACGCGGTGATCTTCCTCGGCGTTGGCCTCGGCATCCTTGACCATGCGCTGGATCTCGTCTTCCGACAGACCCGAGTTGGCCTTGATGGTGATCTTGTTTTCCTTGCCGGTGCCCTTGTCCTTGGCGGACACGTGCAAGATGCCGTTGGCGTCGATGTCGAACGTGACTTCGATTTGCGGCATGCCACGCGGCGACGGCGGGATCCCTTCAAGGTTGAACTCGCCCAGGGCCTTGTTGCCCGCGGCAATTTCGCGCTCGCCCTGGAACACCTTGATCGTCACGGCCGGCTGGTTGTCGTCAGCGGTCGAGAAGGTCTGCGAGAACCGGGTCGGGATCGTGGTGTTCTTCTGGATCATCTTGGTCATCACGCCGCCCAGGGTTTCGATACCCAGCGACAGCGGCGTCACGTCCAGCAGCAGCACGTCCTTGCGGTCACCCGACAGCACGGAACCTTGAATGGCAGCGCCAGCGGCGACGGCTTCATCCGGGTTCACGTCCTTGCGCGGATCCTTGCCGAAGAATTCCTTCACCTTTTCCTGAACCTTGGGCATGCGGGTCATGCCGCCGACCAGGATCACGTCGTCGATGTCGGAAACCTTCACGCCAGCGTCCTTGATAGCAACGCGGCAGGGTTCGATCGTGCGTTCGATCAGTTCTTCAACCAGCGCTTCCAGCTTGGCGCGCGTGATCTTCAGGTTCAAGTGCTTCGGACCCGAGGCATCCGCCGTGATGTACGGCAGGTTGATTTCGGTCTGTTGAGCCGACGACAGTTCGATCTTGGCCTTTTCAGCCGCTTCCTTCAGGCGTTGCAGCGCCAGCACGTCCTTGGACAGATCAACGCCTTGTTCCTTCTTGAACTCGGAGATGATGTAGTCAATGATGCGCTGGTCGAAGTCTTCGCCGCCCAGGAAGGTGTCGCCGTTGGTCGACAGCACTTCGAACTGCTTTTCACCGTCAACGTCGGCGATTTCGATGATGGACACGTCGAACGTGCCGCCGCCCAAGTCATAGACGGCGATCTTGCGGTCGCCCTTTTCGGTCTTGTCCAGGCCGAACGCCAGCGCGGCAGCGGTGGGTTCGTTGATGATGCGCTTGACTTCCAGACCGGCGATACGGCCGGCGTCCTTGGTGGCCTGGCGCTGGCTGTCGTTGAAGTAGGCGGGCACGGTGATGACGGCCTCGGTCACTTCTTCGCCCAGGTAGTCTTCGGCGGTTTTCTTCATCTTGCGCAGCACGTCGGCCGACACTTGGGGAGGCGCCATCTTCTTGCCGCGCACTTCAACCCAGGCGTCGCCGTTGTCGGCGCGGGTGATGGTGTAGGGCATCAGGTTGATGTCCTTTTGCACCGCTTTTTCTTCGAACTTGCGGCCGATCAGGCGCTTGACTGCGTACAGCGTGTTGCGCGGGTTGGTCACGGCCTGACGCTTGGCGGGTGCGCCAACCAGGGTCTCGCCGTCGTCCATGTAGGCGACGATCGAGGGGGTGGTGCGAGCGCCTTCCGCGTTTTCAATGATTTTGACCTGCCCGCCGTCCATGACAGCTACGCAGCTGTTGGTCGTGCCCAGGTCAATGCCAATAATCTTGCTCATGGTGGGTTACCTTGAATTGAATCTATGAAAATAGAGGGAAACTTCTTGTCCCCACATAACTGGGGCTACTCGCAGGGTTTTCAAGACGCCTTGCTGGAATTTTCCGCATTGGGGTCCTGCAACCGCAGCATTGCCGCCTTGAATTGGGGCAAACCGGGCCAGCCGGTAATACGGCCGAGCCGTTTACCGGCCCGGTACAGCACAAAAGTGGGGACACCATGCAGGGAAAACCGCCGGCCCAATGGCTCGTCGGCATAAACATCGGCCTCGAACCAGGTCAGGCCCAAGTCCAGCAAGGTGTCCTGATGCAGCAGCGCCGCCTGCTTGAACAGGTTGCAGTTGTAGCAGTCCTGCCCCCACAGAAACACGCAGCGCAAGTCCGACCCCGGCGCATTCACCACGTCTGCGTCGAATCCGGCGGAATCGACATGTTGCATGCCGAATACCTGGAAGACCTCAGACGGATTGAAGCGGGGATCGGTCATGGCGCGTGAGCCGGAGTTCAGCCTTGGCCGGCGGACACCACCACCAATGCCGGGCGCAGGGTCCGGTCGGCGATGACATAGCCCTTTTGCAGCAGTTGCACCACCGTGTTGGCGGGCTGCTCGTGGGGAATGGACGAAATGGCCTGGTGCAGGTGCGGGTCGAACTTGTCACCCTGGGCCGGCGCGATGTCCTTGAGCAGGTTGCGTTCGAACGCGGCGCTCAGTTGCTTCAGCGTGACTTCAACGCCTTCGCGCAGCGTTTGCACGGTCTGGTCGGGCTGGGCCAGCGCGGCCTCCAGGCTGTCCTTGACCGGAACCAGGCTTTCGGCAAACGATTCGATGCCGAATTTGCGCGCCTTGGACACTTCTTCCTGAGCGCGGCGGCGCACGTTTTCAGCTTCGGCGTGCACACGCAGAAGCTGGTCGTGCTGCTCATTGACGGTAGCCTGGGCGGCGTCCAGCTGGGCGCGCAACTCGTTCAGCTCGGCCTGAGCGGCGTCCTGGGCGGCGGGAGCCGCGTCGGCGTTCTGGCCGACTTCGGGCGTCTTATCTACAGGCTCGTGGGGTGCCGTCATGGGGAATCCTCCAAAAAGAATGGCTTTCGCAGACATGAATGGGGGCCAATACCCCTATTTCAAGCCCGGGAAAGCGAAATATTCCCTGGCGGCATCCACCCCCTGGGCGGGGGCCGGCTACAGAGACTGGAGATGCATAGGCCGCTGACGCTGAGGCCGCAGCCTCAGCGGCCGCCTACTCCTCAGCAACCACCTATTTCTTCTGCGGCGTCGCGGGCGCGACGGGGTCGCTAGCGGGGAAGCTTTCCTTCAGTGCGCGGTCCACGCGGGCATCGTCTTCGTCAGGCTCCGGACGAATGGCGATGGGGTCGCTGGCGGGGAAGGTATCTGCCAGGGCTTCGTCCAGATCGTGTTCAACCTGGTCCTCATCGACCGGGGTAGCAACCGCCCCCTTTTTTACAACCTTGTCGCTCTTGGGATCATGGTGCATGCGCCTTCTCCTTCAAGTCCGTGATGGCATGGGCTTTCAGGGGCCAGCCCTGCAAGTTCCGTTCCACCAAACGCGCCAGCCCGGCAATCCATGCAGGATCGTCGTTCAAGGCAGGGATGTACCGGAATTGCTTGCCGCCCGCTTCCATAAAAGCGTCTCGGCATTCAAGGCTGATCTCTTCCAGGGTTTCTAGACAGTCTGCCACAAATCCTGGGCACACCACATCCACCTCGGTGACGCCCGAGGCCGCCAATGCCTTCAGAGTGGGCTCGGTGTAGGGCTCCAGCCAGCGGGCGGTGCCGAACCGGCTTTGGAAGGTCACTTCGATCTGTTCGCGTGGCAACGACAGGCGCTGCGACAGCAGGCGGGCCGATTCCATGCAGTCGCGGAAATACGGGTCGCCCAGCTCGATGGAATAGCGCGGCAAGCCATGAAAGCTCATCACCAGTTTTTGCGGCTTGCCGTGATCGCGCCAGTACGCCTCGATGCGGGCGGCCAGCGGGTCCAGCCACAGCGGGTCTTCGTGAAAGCGCTTCGTGAAGCGCAATTCGGGCTGATCGCGCAGCCGGCCGGCATGCCGGGTCACGGCGTCCACCACGGTGGCGGTGGTGCTGGCGGCGTACTGCGGATACAGCGGC
>CAJYKY010000477.1 GCA_913775005.1 uncultured Achromobacter sp. | reverse complement strand
ATCGGGCGCGTCGCTGTCAGACCTTACCCATCGCTGGAGACCGCTCATGAAGACCCAATATTCGAAGACCCAACGTTCGAATCGCCTTCCCACCGTTGTCGGCCTGTTCGCCGTGTCGCTGCTTGCCGCTTGCGGCACGATGGGTTCCAAATCCATGGCCTATTCGCAGGCCACGCTGCCCGCCAGCGTGCAGGTGCCCGCCGGCAACAAGGTGGCCTGGGAAACCGTGGGCGTGGGTGAAATCACCTATGAATGCCGCGCCAAGGCCGACATGAAGGATCAGGCGGAATGGGTCTTTGCCGGCCCGAAGGCGGTGCTGAACGACCGCAAGGGCAAGCAGGTCGGCACCTATTACGGCCCGCCGGCCACGTGGGAAGCCATGGACGGTTCCAAGCTCACGGGCACCCAGGTCGCGGTGGCGCCTGCTGGCGACGGCAACCTCCCCTATCAGCTGGTCAAGGCCAACCCCGCCATGGGCGCGGGCGCGTTGACGGGCGTGACCTACATCCAGCGCGTGGCGCTCAAGGGCGGCGTGGCCCCCAAGACGCCGTGCTCGACGGCAACCGTCGGCCAGAAGAGCGTGGTGCAGTACCAGGCCGATTACATCTTCTGGAAGGCAAACTAAGACGCTGTCCGCAGCCGGGCGCGGACAGCCGCGCTCGGTGAATCGCCTCAGGAACGCAGCTCGGAAGTGGGTTGTCGCAATGCGACGGCCCACTCCGGTAATATGGCGCACACCGCTACCGTGTCCATCACCGGCACGGCCGCCCCTTCCGTGCGCGCAGCATGCACGGCCGCCTCCTTCCTGACCGTGCTTACGTTTACCGCATGCCGAATCGCCAGACCGAGGATTTTGATTATGAAGGGGCGCTGCAAGCGTGTGCGGCCGGCCGGCGGCCCGCCCTGCAAGCGCTGTACGAGCAAGAGGCTCCGCGCCTGTTAGGCGTGGCCCAACGACTGCTGCGCGACCGCGCGTGGGCTGAGGACATCGTGCACGATGCGTTCGTCAAGATCTGGAACCAGGCGGGCAGCTTTGATGCCTCGCGCGGGTCGGGGCGCGGCTGGCTCTACAGCATCACGCGCAACCTGGCGTTGAATGCACTGCGCGACACCGCGCGCGAAACCGAGGTCGACGACGACACCGCCGCCGCGCTGGACGCCAAGCACGCCATGGACGCCTGGCAAGACACCCGCGACGCATTCGATTGGCGCGCCAGCGCGGGCCAGATCGGCCCCTGCCTGGAACAACTGGAACCCGTTCGACGCAACTGCATCCTGCACGCCTACGTCGAGGGGCTTTCGCACAGTGAAATTGCAGGGCGGCTGAACGCGCCGCTCGGCACCGTCAAGGCGTGGATCAAGCGCAGCCTGCAAGCGCTTAAGGAATGCCTGGCATGAGCGCAACGCAACACTATCCGGACGACGCCGATACGCTGGCGGGCGAATACGTGCTGGGCACGCTGTCTGCCGAGCAGCGGCGTGACGTCGAGGCGCGCTCGCCGCAAGACGCCGTGCTGCGCGATGCCGTCGCACGGTGGGAAGCCCGCTTGCTGCCCTTGAATGACCTGGCCGCGCCCGTCGAACCGTCTGACCTCTTGTGGCCGCGCATCGCCCGTACGTTGGATGCGGCCCAGGCCGCGTTGCCGTCCGCCCCGGCCCGCAGCGGCACGCTGTGGAACAGCCTGAGCTTCTGGCGCAGTCTGGCCGCGGGCGGCATGGCCGCCGTGCTGATTCTGTCAGCCACCTTGGCACTGCGCCCGGTTGCTGCCCCCGGCGCGCCGCAATACGTGGTGGTGTTGGTGGCGCCGCAATCGCAGGCGCCGGGTTGGGTGGTGCAGGCGCAGGCCGGTCAAAGCGCCGTGCAGCTGGTGCCAATCGCCGCGACCGAAGTGCCGGCCGACCGCGCGCTGGAATTCTGGACCAAGGCCGACGGCTGGGCGGGGCCGGTATCGCTGGGGCTGATCAAGCCGGGCGAACCCGTCATCATCCCGCTGGATAAATTGCCGCCGCTGGAACCGAACCAGCTGTTCGAGTTGACGCTGGAACCCAAGACCGGTTCGCCTATCGGCAAACCCACCGGCCCGATTCAGTTCATCGGGCGCGCGGTGAAGATGCTGTAGCGGCCCTGCGCTTACTTCTTGCGCGCGAATGGATACGCCTGCTGCGCCAGGAACGTGCCGGGCATGTCGTTATCCAGAATGCCGTAGTTTTCCGGCAGCCGGTTGCCCACCCCACGCACGGCGGTGCCGAAGGCGTAGTCGATAAACGAAAAATGCGCGGCGTAGTTCTTGTCGATGGCTTCTGTGTCCGACGAGTGATGCCAGTGATGAAAGTCCGGCGTCACGATGATGTAGCGCAGCCAGCCCCACGGCAGTTTCACGTTGGAATGGATCAGCACCGCCTGAAAGCCGACGATGATGATGTAGGCGTCCAGCACCGATTTGGAAAAGCCCAGCACGAACAGCACGCCCAGCACCGCCACGCGTGTGATCAACAGTTCAACGATGTGCAGCCGCGAACCGGCCAGCCAATCCAGCGTACGCGTGCTGTGATGCACCGCGTGAAAGCGCCACATGAACGGCACCTCGTGGTAGATGCGATGCGCCGCGTACTGCGCCAGATCCGCCACCAGCACTGCCACAAACAATTCCAGCAGGTAGGGCATCGACTGGATGGCCGCTTGCAGCGGCTCGTAGGCGGCCCAAGAAAACAGACGGTGGATGAAGAAGTTGATGCACAGCAGCACCGCGCCCACCGACAGGTGGTTGAACAGAAAGTGCTTCATGTCCACCTGCCATTCGCCCCGGAATACGGGCTGGCCGGGGTACAGCGGCGTGAGCTTTTCAAAGATGATGAAGACCGTGCTGGAGGCCAGCAGATCCAGGATGAACCAGTCCAGGCCCAGATAAGGATGGTTGCCCGTGTTGGTCGTCGTCACCACCACCTGGCTG
>CAJYKY010000476.1 GCA_913775005.1 uncultured Achromobacter sp. | reverse complement strand
CGCTGGCAATGCGGCAGCGACGACATCGCCCAAGACGACCGCCCCTACCGCTGCCGCCACGACACCCGCGCCTTCGCGCGCTAGAAATCTCTGCTGCACTTGGAATCCCTTGCATGTCCCAGCTGATCGAATCCATTCTTCGCGCCTACGACGGCGGCGATCTGCCGCAAATGCAGGCCTTGTGCGAACAGGGCGTGCGCGAGCAGCCGGGGTCATCCGTGATGTGGGCGCTGCGTGCGCGCTATCACTCCAAACGCAACGCCTATGCTGCCCGCGATGCTGACCTGGCGCGCGCCTTGGCGCTGGACCCGCAATGCAGTGAAGCGCTGAGCGTGCGCGCCATTGCGTGCTATGACGGCGACGAAAAGCAGGAAGCGTGGGCGATCGTGCGCGAGGCCCGCCAACGTGCGCCGTCGCATTACGGCCTGTGCATGGCCGAGGCGTATCTGCTGATCAACGACCGGCGGCTGGAAGACGCCATCGCCGCCTGGACGCGCGCCGCGCAGCTGCGTCCATCGGCCGCCGCGCCGCATTGCTACATCGGCTCGAATCTGCACAACGCAGGACGCTACAGCGAAGCGCGCCCCTATCACGAACGGGCCGTCGCGCTGGCACCCAATAATGGCGGCTTCCTGTACGACGCGGGCAACAACTATCGCCGCCTGGGCGACTTGCAAAACGCCATCGCGATGTTCGATCGCGCCCGCGCGATCCTGGGCGAAGAAAACGCCATCCAGCACAACCGCGCATCGTGCCTGCAAGCGATGGACCGCCACGCCGATGCCGTCGAGGAATGGACCAGCCTGCTGCGCCGCGAACCCGATTGGGATTGGCCGCTGGAAGGCAAAGCGCGGTCGTTGCACCGGCTGGGTCGGCCGGACGAAGCGGCCCCGCTGTGGCGGCATCTGGATGCCTTGTCGGATTCCGGCTGGGATGGCCGCCGCGAACAGGCGCGCGAATTCGTGCGCAGCGGCGACCCCGAACTGGCGGAAGAAGCGCTGCTTGGGCTGGACCCGCTGGATAGCGGCGACGCGCAGCTGCTCTTTGTGGCAGGCAATGCCCAGCGCGATCAAGGCAACTGGGAAGCCGCGCTGGCCTACTATCTGCGCGGCTACGAGATTGCGCCCGACAACGACTTCCTGCCCGGCAACGCCGCCGATGCGCTGACCCGCCTGGATCGCTACGAAGAAGCGTTGCCGCTATCGGAAGTGGCGATCTCGCTGGATCCCGACTGGCTGAAGTGGCGCCGCGTGCGCATCGATGCGCTGTCGCACCTGGGCCGGGGCGACGAAGCCGTGGCCGAGGCCGACCGCGCCATGCAGCGGTGGCCCGACAGCGGCCCGCTGCACGCAGAGCGCGTCAACGCGCTGACCGCCGCCAAGCGTTACGACGAGGCGCTTGCCGCGTGCGACCGGCTGATCGGCCTGGACCCGGACTATCGCAGCTGGGCGCTATTCGCCCGAGGCGAGATCTTCGGCCATATGAAACGGCACACCGAATCGGCCATGGCCTATCGCCAGGCCGCCGCGTCTTATCAGCAGAATGGCAAAGCCAATTACCAGGATTTATCACTGCGCCGCGCCCAAGCCGCCGACGAAGCCGCCGCCGCCCCGCGTGGATTCCTGGGCCGGCTGTTTGGCCGCAAGTAAGATTTAGGCGGTGATTATCCAGATGCCAGGCGATGGCCCCAATGCCCGCGCGCGCAAAATGGTATAGTCTCGCCCGCTGCCGGCCCTGCATGGGCCGTGCACGCCCGAGTGGTGAAATTGGTAGACACAAGGGACTTAAAACTAATTTGAGCCCTTTGAAGGAAACTTCAAAGGTGTAGCCCGTCAAACTCGGCGAATGCCCTGGACCAGTTCCGAGCCAACGCCGAGCCAAGCCCTGATCGAAAGACCAGGGAAGGTGTAGAGAGCAGACGGCGGGCACCTAAGGCCGCAAGGCTATGGTGAAGGCGTGCTCCAGACCACGAACAGCCCACGCGCTGGCGGCGAAAGCCGAAGTGGTAAGAAAATCCCTCGACTTCGCGGTCGTACCGGTTCGATTCCGGTCTCGGGCACCATCTTTGCAGTGGGCATATCACGCCCCTCGCCCCCCAATTCCCGCCCCTCATCCTTCGATTCATTCAGGGTATGCCCCAGCAGCCACAGCTGGCGCTTTCGGTTTACCGTACCCATGTTTTGTATACAAATTCAGCATGCATCAAAGTTTCAACCACCCGCCCGCACGGCAGTAGCGACTTACCGGCGCGGGCTAAATGCCGATACAGGCAGTTCCAGGGGACAAGCTCATGCGCCGTTTTGCGTCATCACTGTTCGGTCAGGTCGTTATCGCCCTGGCGTTGGGAGTCACACTCGGCCTGGTGGCGCCCGACCTTGCCGCCAAGCTCAAGCCACTGGGCGATGCCTTCATCAAGCTGATCAAGATGATCATCCCGGTGCTGGTGTTCTGCGTCGTCGTGCACGGCATCGCCGGCGCGGGTGATCTCAAGCGCGTGGGCCGGGTGGGTGTCAAGGCGCTGATCTATTTTGAAGTGTTGACCACGCTGGCCCTGGCGCTTGGGCTGCTGGTGGCCTTGGTGTTCAAGCCCGGTGCGGGCATGAATATCGACGTCAGCACGCTGGACGCCTCCGCGATGAGCGCTTACGTGTCCAATGCCGACAAGCTGACCAGCGGCGGCACGGTGGAATTCCTGATGAAGCTGATTCCCACCACCGTGGTGAATCCTTTTGCCACGGGAGACGTCCTGCAAGTCTTGCTGTTTGCGGTGCTGTTCGGCTGCGCGCTGTCGCAGTTGGGTGAGCACGGCAAGCCCGTGGTGCGGCTCATCGATGCCACGTCCAAAGTCATGTTCAAGATCATGGGCATCATCATCCGGCTGGCCCCGTTGGGGGTGTTGGGTGCGGTGGCGTTCACGGTGGGCCAGTATGGTGTCAGCTCGCTCAAGCAGCTGGGCATGTTGGTGCTGGTGTTCTACGCGTCTGTAGCGGTGTTCGTGTTTGGCGTGCTGGCCGTGGTGATGCGGCTGTGCGGCTTCAGTCTGTTCAAGCTGCTGCGCTACCTGCGCGAAGAACTGGCCGTGGTATTTGCCACTACGTCGTCCGACAGCGTGCTGCCGCAGATCATCGCCAAGCTGCGCCATCTGGGCATTCGGGACTCGACGGTGGGCCTGGTCATTCCCACCGGCTATTCCTTCAACCTGGACGCGTTCTCGATCTACATCACGCTGGCCGCCGTATTCATCGCCCAGGCGACCAACACGCCGATCTCGACGGTAGACCTGCTTAGCATCCTGGCGGTGGCGCTGATCACATCCAAGGGCGCACATGGCGTTCCGGGTTCGGCCATCGTGATCCTGGCCGCCACCTTGCAAGCCATCCCTGCCATTCCCGCCATCGGGCTGGTGCTGGTGTTGTCGGTGGACTGGTTCATGGGCATTGCGCGCGCGCTCGGCAACCTGATTGGCAACTGCGTGGCGACCGTGGCGGTGGGTGCGTGGAATGGCGATATCGATCGGGAGCAGGCCCATGCCGTGCTGGACGGCAAGCGGCCAGCCAATCTGGTGCCGGCGCCCGCGGAAGTCGACAACGACGACGCGCTGCCCGTCGCCGGTTACCAAAGCCGGGCCTGACGCCTCGGGCGCGCGGGGGCAAAAACCTTTATTCTTGCGCCTCACCCATTACTTACCCCCGGGGCGGACCCCCTGAATACGGGGGCAGCCAGGCCGGCAGCACCGCCGCCTGCGCCCCGCCCGCCCGCGCCAGACCGCATTTTGACCACTCCCGCCCCCGCTTCCCGTTCTACCGCGCCCCCCTTCATCGTCCTGGACGCCTGCGTCCTGATGTCCGGCATCCTGCGCCGCCTGCTGCTGCGCCTGGCCGAGGCCGGCGTATTCGTTCCCGTCTGGACCGAACGCATCGGTGAGGAATGGCGCCGCAACGCCTCGCGCATCTGGGACATTCCACCGGAAGTGCTGGCCGAATTCTGGGCTGAGATGAATGCGCAGTTTCCCGCCGCCAATGAGCGGGATACGCAGGTGTACGAAGCCTCGTTGCGCTACAGCGACCCGAAAGACTTCCACGTGATCGCCGCCGGCCTGGCGCGGCGCGCGCGCTGCGGCTTGCAGCAGCCGCCCGTGGTGCAGGTGCTGACGTGGAACCTGAAGGATTTCAATCGTTCGGAATTGCGGCGCCAAGGGATGGATGTGTACAACCCCGACCGCATGATGGTGCAGTGGTGGCAGGTCAATGCCGAGGCGATGCGCACGGCGATCGCGCAGATTCCCGCTGACTACGTTGCGCTGGGACGCGAGCCTGAGCCGCTGGCCACGACGCTGCACCGCGAACGCTTATACGGATTGAAGAGCATCGTGTCGCGCGAGGCCACGCAGGCAGCGAAGGCGGCGTGAGGTGGCATGAAGCGGAATGAGGCGGCATAGGGCGGCAAAAGGCCGCCCCGCCCGCATCAATGATCGTGATTGCTGGCCGCAAAGCCTGCGGCGTTCAGCACGTCAATCACTTCCTGGATATGCTCGGGCCCGCGCGTTTGCAGCACGAAATCGACCTCGACATTGCGCACCGGCAGCGACGTGAAGGCGCGCTGGTGATGCACTTCCGTAATGTTGGCCTGCGCGTCGGCAATGAGCTTAGTCGCGTGCGCCAAGGCGCCCGGCAAGTCGCGCAGGTCGACGCGGATGCGGGCCAGACGGCCGGCGCGCACCATGCCGCGTTCGATCAGTTCGCCCAGCATCAGCGGGTCGATGTTGCCGCCGGTCAGCACCAGGCCGATGCGTTTGCCCTGATAGCGGTCGCTACCCGCTTCCTTTGCACGCAGCAGCGCCGCCAATCCGGCCGCGCCCGCGCCTTCCACCACGGTCTTTTCAATTTCCAGCAGCACGACGATGGCGTGTTCGATGTCGGCTTCGCTGACGAGTTCAATGTCATCCACCAGCCGGGTGACGATAGGCTGGGTCAAGCCGCCGGGCGACTTCACTGCGATGCCCTCGGCGATGGTGTACTGGCCCTGCTCCATCGACACGCCCTTGACCGCCGCGTACATCGACGGGAAGCGCTCGGTCTGCACCCCAACGATTTCA
>CAJYKY010000475.1 GCA_913775005.1 uncultured Achromobacter sp. | reverse complement strand
GAATTTGGCGAACAACTGGCCGAGATCAACGTTGCGCCGTCATACAAGCTGACGGTGCAGCGCGCATCGGAATGGGCCAGCGGCGGATTCGGCAAACAAGGCTGATACCAAGGAAGGTGAAACCATGGCACTGAAACACGCAAATCCGCTGGAAGTCATTGACCTGTTTCACCGCCCCGACGTCGAACCGGAGCCGCCTGTCAGCGTCAGCCTGCTGCGTACAGCGGCGGTGCAGATCATCCGGCTGGTGTTGCCCGCGGGGCATGACATGCCCTCGCATCATGTGCATGGCGTGGTGACCTTGCAATGCCTGGCCGGGCGCGTCGATGTGGATGCGGCCGGCGGCCGATGCACGCTGGAGGCCGGGCAGCTCGTCATGCTGGCGGGCGATGAGCCGCACAGCCTGCACGCGCCGGTGGCGGCGGTGGTGCTGCTGACCTTGATGCATCAGGTGCCGGGGCGGTGGCAGCCCCGGGAAGCGTAGTGACTGGTGGTGAGGGCGGCGGGGCGAGCCGTCATCCGTTCACCGCGGCTTCCAGGTCAGTCCGTCGCGTGACCGGTATTCCGGTTGGCCGGTGCAGCAGCCGCCCGCACCCATGGCCTGGCGTCCGATGAACGCCGTCACATAGCCCTTTTCAACGGTCAGTGATTGGCGGATGCATTGCGTGGGCAGCGGATAGAAGTCGCCTTCCAGCACCAGCGTCCACGCGACGTTCTCGCCTTCAGCCGGGTCTACCTTATAAACCTTGCAGTTGTGAACCAGCAGGTGGATCGCCTTGTCCGCCAAGGTCCCCTTGAATTGCAGTTCTGCTGGCGTCTCGCGCGTGGCGATGGTTTCGGCGGTCAGCGTAGATCCGGCGGGGGGCGGCGGCAGCGTGGGTTCGCAGCCGGCCAGCAGGCTTGCGGCGCATAGTGTCATCAACAGGCGTTGGGGCAAACGCGTCATCCAGACAAACTCCAGTCAGGTCGGAACCGCAAGCCCGCCGCACAGCGAGCCCGTCGGACGGATAGCGTGTTGAAGCAATCCTGCAAGGCGGCAGTCTACTCCTGTGCCTGCCCCGCGCCCATCGCCAGCGCCCGCTACCCCTGCGGCGCGTTACGCGACGACCGCTGATGCGCCGTGCCGCCCACGGCGCTCAGGTTGTACGCCGTGTTGACCAGGCCGATATGCGAAAACCCCTGCGGGAAATTACCCACCAGCCGTTTGCGCACCACGTCGTATTCTTCGGCCAGCAAGCCCAGATCATTGCGCAGCGACAACAGATGGTCGAACAGCCGGTGCGCGTCGTCCAGGCGCCCCTGCATGATGTACGCGTCGGCCAGCCAGAAGCTGCAAGCCAGGAACACGCCTTCATCGCCCGGCAGGCCATCATCGCTTTGGTCCGGGCAATAGCGCAGCAGTAGCCCGTCGCGCAGCAGCTCGCGTTCGATGGCGTTGATGGTGCCCGTTACACGCGGATCATCAGCGGGCAGAAAGCCCACTTGCGGGATCAGCAGCAGGCTGGCGTCCAGCGCCGAGCCGCCGTAATACTGCACGAAGGTATTGCGCTGCGCGTCATAGCCGTGCGTGCAGATGTCCTGACGGATCTCATCGGCCAGCGCGCGCCATCGATCCACCGGCCCTTCCAGGCCGAAGCGTTCGCAGGACTTCACGGTGCGATCCAGCGCCACCCAGCACATCAGGCGCGAATGCGTGAAGGCGCGGGGCGGGCCGCGCACCTCCCAGATGCCATGGTCGGGTTCGCGCCACAGCTCTTCCAACGGCTTGAGCAGCACCTTCTGCATGCGCCACGCTTCAGCCAGAGGCGCCAGATCGGCCTCGCGCGCGGCGTACAGGGTTTCGATCAGCTCGCCATAGACATCCAGCTGCATCTGCCCTGCCGCCCCGTTGCCGATCCGCACCGGCTTGCTGCCTTCATATCCGGGCAGCCACGGGATATCGTGTTCCGGCAGCCAGCGCTCGCCCGCAATGCCGTACATGATCTGCAATTGGTTCGGGTGGCCGGCCGCCGCGCGCAACAGCCATTGGCGCCATGCCTCGGCCTCTTCGCGATAGCCCGCGTTCAAGAGCGCATACAAGGTCAGCGCCGAGTCGCGCAACCAGCAATGCCGGTAATCCCAGTTGCGGCTGCCGCCCAGTTCTTCGGGCAGCGATGTCGTGGGCGCCGCAACGATGCCGCCCGTGGGTTGAAACGTCAGCAGCTTCAGCGTGATCAACGAGCGCATGACGGCATCGCGCCGTTCGCCGGGGCCGTTCGTCCAATGACAGCGTTTGGCCCACTCGCGCCACCACGCAATCGTGCGGTCCAGGCTTTCCATGCGGTCCGGCACAAAGTGCGGCGTCTTGTGCGAGCGGTGATATGACAGCGTGAACGGCACCGTCTCGCCTTGCCGCACGGTGAATTCCGCCCCGCTTTTCATGTCGTGGCCTTTGAGCGGCACAGCGGTGTGCAGCTCGACGGCGTCTGGCCCGGCGATGGCGCTCAGCCCGTAATCGCGCCGGCGCACCCAGGGCACGGCCTGCCCGTAATTGAAGCGCAGCGTCAGGTCCATCCGCATGTCGACGTGGCCCGCATCCCCAATCACGATGCGCACCACGTCTACGCGTTCTTCGTCATCGCTAAGCGGCATGAAATCGTAGACGCGCACCACC
>CAJYKY010000474.1 GCA_913775005.1 uncultured Achromobacter sp. | reverse complement strand
CGAAGGCCAGGCGTTGGCCCGTGCCGCCAACGCCGCCGCCTGATCCCGCTTCCTGCCTTTTCACTTGACTGACCGAGAGCGTTGCAATGACCGCTAGATTTTGTGCCGCCGTAATGGCGATCAACCTTGCCGTCGCCGCCTATGCGGGCGACGCCCAGGCTGCCTACCCCGACCAGCCCATCAAGATCGTCGTGCCGTTCACGCCCGGCGGCGCCACCGATGCCGTGGCGCGGCTGCTGGCCAACAAACTGTCGGGCAGCCTGGGGCAGTCGGTCATTGTGGAAAACCGCCCCGGCGCGTCGACCGTGATCGGCGCTGATGTCGTGGCGCGCGCTCAGCCGGATGGTTACACGCTGATGCTGTCGGGCAGCACCACGTACACCGTGCTGCCGGCGCTCAAGCCGTCCCTGCCCTACGACCCGTTGAAGAGTTTCGAGCACATCGCCATCGTCGCGATGGCGCCCGTGGTGCTGCTGGCGCAAAACGGCCTGGCCGCCACCAACGTGCAGGAAGCGGCCAAGCTGGCCCAGCAGCAAAGCGACAAGGGCGGCCTGATGTACGGCACCTTCGGGCCAGGTTCGGCGCCGCATCTGGCGGGTGAAATGTTCGCCGAAGCCGTCAACGCCAAGATGACGCCCGTGCCTTACAAAGGCAGCGCGCAACTGATCACCGCCATGATCGGCGGCGAGGTCGCGCTGGGCGTGGACACCGTGTCCTCGGCCGCGCCGCAAGTGCGCGCCGGCAAGGTCCGCGCATTGGCCGTCACCGGCGACCACCGCGTGCCGCAGCTGCCCGACGTGCCGACGTTTGCCGAAGCCGGCATTCCGCAGGTGTCGTTCGTGGGCTGGTACGCGCTGACCGCTCCCGCCCGCACGCCCGCGCCGGTCGTCGATACGCTGAACCGCGCCGTCGAAAAAATCATGCAAGATCCGCAGGTACGCAAGGCCGTGACGGATCTGGCGCTGGAGCCGGTCTTCCTGCCGGGCGAAGCGTTCAAGTCCCAGATCGCCAAGGAAGTGCGCACGTTTGGCGACGTGGCCAAACGCGCCGACATCAAGCTGGACTGATCACAGACCTGACACGCGGCGTCCACGCGCGGTCGCATCGCGCCCGGACGCCGTTTTTGCTTCAGTACTTGTAGTTCACGCCCAGCATCGCCGAGAACGGCGCGCCGTAGTAGTTGCTGTAGACGTTCGTGCTGGCGTAGTACTTCTTATCCAGCACGTTGTTCAGGTTCAGCGTGGCCGACCACTGGCGGTTGAACTGATAGCGCGCCATCAGGTCCAGCAGCGCGTAGCTGTTCTGTGACGCTTCAAACATCTGCCCGCCCGGGCCACGGCTGACAAAGCTGCTGTCGCCTTCCCAACGCACGCCGCCCCCCACCGTCAGCGCATTCCAGCGGCCCGGCAAGCGGTACGAGGTGTACAGCTTGGCGATGTGGCGGGGCAAGCCGACCTGCGTGGTGAAGCCCTGCGGCAGCCGGCGGTCCACATAGGCGTAGGACAGCTGCATCTGCCAGCCCGGCGCCAATTCGCCGGTCAGCTCGGCCTCTACCCCGCGCATCACGGCGCCGTCGGCGGCCACGAAGGCGTTGTCGCCATTGGGCGCCAGCTTGTCGCCATCCAGCATGGCGTAGTTGTCCTGACGGGTGCGGAACAGCGCCAGCGATCCATTCAACTGGCCATCCATGAACGCCGACCTCACGCCGATCTCATAGGTGTTGCCTTCGATGGGCTTGAGCACGCTGCCGGACGCCGTCTGCGCCTGCTGCGGTTGGAAGATGCTGGTGTAGCTGGCGTACACGGACACATCGCGCGTCAGGTCATAGACCACGCCGGCGTACGGCGTGTACACGCCCTGTTCGCGCATGTTGTCCGGGTAGGTCGAACCGTCGTTGTACGCGTAGGACGCCTGCTGATCCCACCACGTTACGCGCGAACCCAGCACCAGCGACAAGGCGTCGGTCGGGCGCAGGCGCAGCGCGCCGTAAATGGACGACTGCTTTTCGGTGTAGTAACGCTTGCCGGTCGTCTGCCAATCCGGTTCGGGCATGTCGCCATTCCATTGGCGGATGTCGGCAATGCGCGGGTCATAGCCCGGCGCCGTCCACAAGGGGTACATGTCGTAATCGCCCTTGGTGCGCGACGCGTTCACACCCACCACCACATCGTGCTGGCGGCCAAACGCGTCGAACGCGCCCGACAAGCTCGCGTCCACGGCGTTCTGCGTCTTGGGGATGGGCCACTTCGCCACCCACAACGACGCACCCTGCCCCGTTTGCGCATCGGCCCAGCCGTTGCTGCTGAACCAGCCGTAGGTTCTGTCGTTATCGTCACCCGTGCGCGAGACCGTCACCGAACCCTTCCACAAGGGCGAGAACTCGTGATCCAGCGTGGCGAACACGTTGTAGCGCGTGCGTTCCTGGCGGCTCCAGTTGGTGGCCGAGTTAAAGCGCTGCGGGAAGTCCGTCTTCGTGCCATCGGCATAGACGCCCGGAAAGCCGAAATACGAGCACGCCGTGCATTTCTTGCGCTGGTATTCCGCGCCCAGGGTCAGCATGGTGCGTTCGGCCAGGTCGGCTTCCACCACGCCGTACAACAGCTGGGAATCCTGCTTGACGCGGTCGATGAACGAACCACCCTCCTGCCACGCGCCGACCAGCCGGCCGCGCAGCTTGCCGGATTCGTCCAGCGGACTGCCCAGGTCGAACTCGGTGCGCTTGTAATCCCACGAACCAATCGACACGCCCGCACCCGCCTCGAATTCCCGCGTGGGCCGCTTGCGCACCAGGTTGATGGAGGCCGCCGGGTTGCCCGCGCCGCTGAGCAAACCCGTAGAGCCGCGCACGACCTCGATGCGGTCATACAGCGCGGTGTCCAGCCCCAGCGCGTTGAAGTCCTTATGCGTCGGCACGCCGTCCACCTGCATGTTGGTGATCTCCATGCCCCGCGCGTACAGGCCCTTTTCGTTGTCGTCGGCCGACCCCTTCTTCTTGAACGTCAAGCCGGGGGTATTGGTGATGACGTCTTCCAGCGTGTTCAAGCCCTGGTCCGTCATGCGCTGGCGCGTCATGACGGACACCGACTGCGGCGTCTCGCGCAGCGTCATCGGCAGCTTGGTGGCCGTGGTGGACAGACCCACCGTGTACGAGTCCGACCCTTCGCTGGGCGCGGGTTCGCGCGAGCCCAGCACCTCGACGGGCGCCAGCGTTTGCGCGCCCGCCACGCGCAGGCCGTAGTTGTTGCCGCCCTGGTTCACGGCTTCCAGGCCGGTGCCGGCCAGCATCGCCGCCAGGCCCGAGGCCACCCCATAGTCGCCCTGCAAACCGGGGCTTTGCTTGCCTTGGGTCAGTTGCGCATCGAACGACAACACCACGCCCGCCTGCGCGGCATAGCGGCTTAACGCCAGGCCCAGCGGGCCGGCCGGCACCTCGTAGCGGCGTACGGTATCCGCCGTAGCAGCGGGTTGTGCCAACGCGGGCGGCACGGCCGACAACGCCAGCAGCGCCACGAAAACCGCACGCGCCACCGGGGCCAGCGCGCGTTCAGAAGAAAAAGTATCAGGGGTGAAAGGCATAAGCTCAGGTTTTCCGAGAATCAAAATCCGACGTGTTCCCTGCTAAGT
>CAJYKY010000473.1 GCA_913775005.1 uncultured Achromobacter sp. | reverse complement strand
CCATTCGCCCAGCACGCCCAGGCGCTTGAAGTCCTTGCGCTGGCGGTCGATCTGCTCAAGCGCGTAGGCGCGAGCCTTGGACTGCACTTCCGCCACGGGCAGGTGCTTGCCGTATTTCTTCTCGATCTGGATTTCGATCGGCATGCCGTGACAGTCCCAGCCTGGCACGTAATGCGCGTCATAGCCGGCCATGTTGCGGCTCTTGACGATGATGTCTTTCAGGATCTTGTTGACCGCGTGGCCGATGTGAATGTCGCCGTTGGCGTAGGGCGGGCCGTCGTGCAGCACGAAACGGGGCCGGCCGCGGCTGGCGGCGCGGATCGCCTGGTAGACGTGGTTTTCCTCCCACTGCGAAATCCAGGCGGGCTCGCGCTTGGCAAGGTCGCCCCGCATGGGGAAGGGGGTATCGGGCAGGTTGAGGGTCTTTTTATAGTCCATGAACGGCAAAATAGGCGCGCGCGTTTCGCGCGTCTTCGGCGATGGCGGCAGTCAGGGAAGGGAGGTCAGGAAACTTTTCTTCGTCCCGCAGCTTGTGCAGGAATTCGACGCGTACGAGTTTACCGTAAGCGTTGATCGTGTCGTTGAGCAGGTGTGACTCAAGCAGCACGCGGCCGCGGTCTTCGACCGTTGGGCGCACGCCCAGGCTGGCCACGGCGGGCAAGGGGCGTTCAGCCAGGCCATACACCTGGACCACGTATATGCCCGACCGCGCGGCGCAGCGCTCGGCCACGCGCAGGTTCATGGTGGGATAGCCCAGCGTGCGTCCCAGCTTCTGGCCGTGAATCACGTGGCCGCTGATATGAAAGGGGTGGCCCAGCAGGTGGCGTGCGCGGTCCAGATCGCCCACCGCCAGCGCCGTGCGCACTTCCGAGCTGGAAATGCGGTGGCCGTGCTGGTCGGTGACGTCGGCCAGCGTCTGCACCTCGAAGCCATGGCGGATGCCAGCTTCACGCAGCAGGTCGATGTCGCCGCTGCGCTTGTGGCCGAAACGGAAGTCTTCGCCCACCAGCAGCCATTTGGTCTGCAAGCCGCGCACGAGCAGGTTTTCGATGAAGGCGTTGGCGGACATTTCCGCCAGCCGGGCGTTGAAGCGTTCCACCACGACCTGAGCGACGCCGTAGCGCGCCAGCGCCGCCAGCTTGTCGCGCAGCCCGGACACCCGGGTGGGGGCGAGCTCGGGGCGCTGGTTCAGCGTGGCGAAATACTCACGTGGATGCGGCTCGAAGGTCATGACGGACGGCGTCAAATCGCGCTCGCGGGCGACTTGGCAGACGCGCGCCAGCATGGCCTGATGCCCGCGATGGACGCCGTCGAAATTGCCGATCGTCAGCGCACAGGGGGCGCGCCGGTCGGACGGAGGCAGGGATCGGTAGATACGCAGCGATGGTTTCACGAGCGAGAGTTTACAATTTTGGATTACGGGTTTGTTCTAATCCCCCAACCATTTGTGCGCCTGAGGGTTTTTTTATGGCGCGCGTGGTGGCGGACAGGCCCTTTGCGCCTAGCATTGCGCGTCCCAGGCGGGACGCCTCGGGGTCAAATCTTTGGATTCTTTTATCTTGCCGGAAACACAAATTTCTAAGCGCCGCCTCGTCATCCTGATTTCAGGGCGGGGCAGCAATATGCAGGCGCTGGTCGAGGCCTGCCGCCATGAAGGCTGGCCGGCCGACGTGGCCGCGGTGATCGCCAGCCGGCCGGACGCGGGCGGGCTCGAATGGGCCGCTGCCCAAGGCATTCCCACGGCTGCGCTGTATCACAAGGACTACGCCAGCCGCGACGCGTTCGACGCCGCGCTGGCCGCCGAAATCGACCGCTACGAACCGGATTACGTCATTCTGGCGGGGTTCATGCGCGTGTTGACGCCCGGCTTCGTCAATCATTACGCGGGCCGGCTGGTCAATATCCATCCGTCGTTGCTGCCCGCTTTCCCCGGGCTGCACACGCATGCCCAGGCCTTGGCGACCGGGGTGCGCGTGCATGGCTGTACCGTGCATTTCGTGACGCCGGTGCTGGATCATGGCCCCATCATCGCCCAGGGCTGCGTGCCGGTCCTGGCGGGCGACACGCCGGAACACCTGGCCGAGCGCGTGCTGGAGGTCGAGCATCAAGCTTTTCCGGCTGCCGTGCGCTGGCTGGCCGAAGGCCGGGTTACCCTGACAACCGACCACCGGGTGGACGTAGCGGGCAATCCCGCAAGGCTCTTCACCTGGTCGCCGGCCGCCTGAGCGGCCCCGAATTGCATTTACCGGGCTGAAATCCTTCCGCCCCACTGGAATACACCATGACTAAACCCCAATCTCCGCGTTCTCGTCCGGCCGGTTCTTCCGGCGAAGGACGCGACGGTCGGTCCTTTTTCTCGCGTCCGAAGGGCGATGCCCGCGAGGCTGCACCGCGTGAACGCGGCGAACGCACGGAGCGTGGCGCGCGCGACGAACGCCCCAGCCGCGACAGCGGCCGTCCCGCCCCGCGTCCGTCCTACGACGCGCCGCGTGGCGAAGGC
>CAJYKY010000472.1 GCA_913775005.1 uncultured Achromobacter sp. | reverse complement strand
ATGCGGTCAATTTCTTCCGCCTTGGCCGTCAGCATGATGATGGGGGTATTGTCGTGGCCACCGCGCAGCCGGCGGCAGATGGACAGGCCATCTTCGCCGGGCAGCATCAGATCCAGCACGAGCAGGTCAAAATGCTCGCGTTGCCAGAGTTTGCCCATCTCTTTGGCGTCTTCGGCAACGAAAACGTTGAATCCCTGCTCGGACAGGTACCGTCGCAGCAAATCGCGCAAGCGCGGATCATCGTCAACGACGAGGATTTTTCGGGTGGGGGTGGTGTTTTGCGTATTCATGGCCGGAAATGTAACAGTGACGAGAACCAGCGGCTAGTGGGCGTTCACAAGATATTACACATTGCGAACCATGGTTGAAATCCCCCTTACAACCGGGGGGAACCCGGCGTATTTCGTACAATCTGCATCTATGGAACTAAACCTGCTGGCTTTGGAAACTTCTTCGTCCCGTTGTGGGGTGGCCCTGTTGCGGTCGGTCGATGGCCGCCTGGCGGTCAGTACCCGGGAACACGAGGGCTCGCAGGAGCACGCGGAACGGCTCTTGCCGATGGCCAATGCGCTGCTGGCCGAGGCCGGATTGCGGCCCGATGCGCTGCATGCCGTGGCATTTGGCCAGGGCCCCGGCGGCTTTACGGGCCTGCGGGTTGCTTGTGGCGTGGCGCAAGGCATGGGCATGGGGCTGGGTATTCCGGTGGTGCCCGTGGTGTCGCACCAGGCGGTCGCTGCCCAGGTGGCGAACACCGGTCCGGATGACGCCATCGTGGTCGCGCTGGATGCCCGCATGAACGAGGTCTATCTTGCCGTGTATCGCCCGGCTGCCGCCATCGATCACGCGGATCAGGCGAATGAGCCGTCCGAATCCCCCTGGGAAGTCCTGCAAGCGCCTTTGCTGATCGCCGCGGCCGAAGTCGTGCCGTGGACGGCTCACCATCTGGCCGCTTGGTCGGCTCAGGCCGGCCGGCCGCTGAATCCGGTTCTGGCCGGCGATGCCTGGGACGCTTACGCCTCCGAGATGCAGCATCCCGATGCCTGGCGCCGGGCCGCCGATGCGCAGCGCCCCGAGGCGGCCAGCGTGGCGCGCCTGGCCCGGCAAGGCTGGCTGCGCGGCGAGGCCGTGCCGCCCGAAGAGGCCGCGCCGCTTTATGTGCGCGACAAGGTGGCGTTCACGACTGCCGAACGCATGCGCGGAGAAGGCGGCAATCCCAAGGCGCAACCGTCGCTGGCGCCCGCTGTTGCGGCTTGCGCGTCACCCGTGCCGGCATCGCCTCTGGTGCCGCAAGTGTTGAACGAGGCCGATCTGGATGCGGTCGTGGCATTGGAAGCGCACGTGCAGGCGTTTCCGTGGACGCGTGGGAATTTTGCGGATGCCTTGTCCGCCGGCTATGGCGCGTGGGTGCTGCGCCAGGACGACAAGGTGCTTGGATTCTGCATTCTGATGTTCGCGCCGGACGTGGCGCATCTGCTGGTGATCGCCGTGGCCAAGGATCTGCATCGGCAGGGACTGGGCGGCGTGTTGCTGAGCTGGTGCGAGGAACAGGCCCGCCAGCGCGGCCTGGAGGGCGTGCTGCTGGAAGTGCGCCCGTCCAATACGTCTGCCGTCGCATTCTACAAGCATCACGGGTATTTGCAGATTGGCGTGCGCCGGGGCTATTACCCGGCGGCAAATGGCACGCGTGAAGACGGGCTGGTGATGCAGAAGCGCCTTGCCGCTGCGGCGGGGGTAGCGGCATGACCGTGCCGATCGTCACCGCGCCTCGCGTCAATCCGCTACAGCGGATCTGGCTGCGGGAAATCGGCATGGAGCGGCTGTGGGTGCGTCCGGCGCCGGCTGCACCGCGTGCGGCGCCAGGGCCGCTGGCCGGGGCGAGCCAGCCTGCTATGCCGTCACCTGAAGGTTCCGCAGCCCCGCGCTCGGCGTTGCGGGGTGTGGACAGCGCCAGCGCTGATCGCGCCCCGGATCGTGCTGCTGAAATGGCTAGCGAATTGACGGGTGTTCGCCCGAGCGAACCGGCACCCGATCAATCGGCCCCGCGCATGGCCGAAAAAACACAGGACCGCGCCACCGCACGCCCCACCGAACGCAGCAACGGACGCCCAGGTATCCCGGCTTCCATCCTGAATCGCACCGGCCCGCCGCCGCGACCTGCGCCGAAGGTCGTCGAAGAAGAATCCGTTGAGACGGCTCGCATCCCCGTCGCCGAGGCGGTTAAACACGCGAACCTGGATGAATTGCGCGAGCAGGTCCTGGCCTGTTCCGCCTGCGGGCTGTGCCAAGGCCGGCGCCACGCTGTGTTCGGCCATGGTGCTACCCCGACCCGCTGGCTGGTGGTGGGCGAAGCGCCGGGCGAACAGGAAGACCGTCAGGGTCATCCGTTTGTCGGCCGGTCGGGGCAACTGCTGGACGCCATGCTGGCGGCCGTCGGCATGAGCCGTGACAAGGATGTTTTCATCACTAACGTGATCAAGTGCCGCCCGCCGGGCAACCGCAATCCCAAACCCGAGGAAATTGCGTCGTGCAGCCCCTACCTGATGCGGCAGATCGCCTTGCTCAAGCCCGAGCGCATCCTGGTGCTGGGCCGGTTCGCGGCGCAAACCTTGCTGGGCACGGACGCCACGATTGGCAGCCTGCGCGGCCGCGTGCATACGCTGAAGACGGACGAGGGTGTGGATATTCCCGTCATCGTCAGCTATCACCCGGCGTATCTGCTGCGCAGCCCGTCCGAAAAGGCGCGGGCGTGGCAAGACCTGAAACTGGCATCGCGGATGGTCTGACGGGCTGGCGTTCACCACCCCGCAAGCAATAAAAAACCGGGCGCCTGGCCCGGTTTTTTATTGCAAATCAAACGCTTAGTGGTTGGAGTCCAGCGCGCGGCCGTGGCCTTCCTGGCCGATCTGCTCGTGCAGGCCTGGGTTGTTCTGAAGGTTGCGCTTGCTCCAGCGCATGAACACCACCATCAGCACCGCCACGACCGTGCCGAAAATCACGATGATGATGTTGATGGGCAGTTGCAGCCACAACAGCAGCGTGTACATCGCCACCATCAGCAGGATGTTCAGCTGTTCGTTGAAGTTCTGCACGGCGATGGAATGGCCGGCCGACAGCAGCACGTGACCGCGATGCTGGAGCAGCGCGTTCATGGGCACGACGAAAAAGCCGGCCAGACCGCCCGTGATCAACAGCAGCAGGTACACGCTCCAGGGCGAATAGACCAGCGGCATCAGCAGCACCACCAGCCCCATCGCGGCGCCCACCGGCAGCACGGCCAGCGCGCGGCGCAGCGGGATGCGGCCAGCCAAGATCGACCCCACCACGGTTCCCAGCGCCGCCACGCCCATCAGCATGGACGCCTTGTCCAGCTGATAGCCCAAGTGGCTGCGGCCCCATTCGATGACGATCAGCTGCAAGGTGGCGCCCGCGCCCCAGAACAGCGTGGTCACGGCCAGCGAAATCTGGCCCAGCTTGTCCTTCCACAGCACGCAGACATAGCCCCAGAACGTGCGGATGAGGCGCACGGGGTTCTTCTGTTGCGGCGGGTAGCGCACATGGGTGTGCGGAATCAGCAGGTTGCACAGCGCCGCCAGCAGGTACACGAAGGCGATCACCAGAATGGCGGCCTCGGCCGGCGTGTGCACCAGCTTGCCGATGAAGGAATGGCTGAGCAGGGCGGTGGACACCGTGGACGAAATGAGCAGGCCGCCCAGCACTGTGCCCAGGATGATCGAGAACACCGTCAGGCCTTCGATCCAGCTGTTGCCCTTGACGAGCATGTGCGGCGGCAGCATTTCGGTGACGATGCCGTACTTGGCGGGCGAGTAGGCGGCCGCGCCGATACCCACCACGGCATAGGCCGCGCAGACCAGGTAGGTCTGGTATTCGGGGGCGACGCCAATGCTGGCGTACGAGAACATCAGCAGACAGCCAGCCACCTTCAGGGCGTTGG
>CAJYKY010000471.1 GCA_913775005.1 uncultured Achromobacter sp. | reverse complement strand
TGCACGTGCGCGTGCTGCTGTCCAAGTACCGCAGCTACACGCCCTGCCCCACCTGCAACGGCGCCCGTCTGAAACCCGACGCGCTGCTGTGGCGCCTGGGCACCAAAGAAGAAGCCGATACCGTGCTGCCGCCAGAAGACGGCCGCTACAAGCGCTTCATGCCGGTCGGCGCCAACTGGTCGCGCGACCAGCTCAACAACCTGGGCGGCCTGTCGATCCACGACGTGATGCTGCTGCCGATCGAGCGCGTGCGCCGCTTTTTTGACGAGCTGTCCTTCTCGGGTGCGCTAGACGCGGCAACCGATCTGCTGATGACGGAAGTGCGTGCGCGCCTGAAATTCCTGTGCGACGTCGGCCTGGGTTACCTCACGCTGGATCGCCAGAGCCGCACGCTGTCCGGCGGCGAAGTGCAGCGTATCAACCTCACCACCGCGCTGGGCACCTCGCTGGTGAACACGCTGTTCGTGCTGGACGAACCGTCCATCGGTCTGCACCCGCGCGACATGCACCGCGTGGTGGAAGTCATGCATCGGCTGCGCAATGCCGGCAACACGCTGGTGGTGGTCGAACACGACCCGCAAGTGATGGTGGCGGCTGACCGCATCATCGACATCGGCCCCGGCCCGGGCGAACGCGGCGGCCACATCGTGTTCGACGGCACGCCAAAACAGCTGCGCGCCGCCGACACGCTGACCGGCAATTACCTGGGCGGCCGCCAGCGCGTGGAAGCGCCCCGGCCGATGCCCGTCGCGGCAAACACGCCGCGCCTGCTGCTGGAAGGCGTCAACGCGCACAACCTCAAGAACGTCTCGGTGGAACTGCCGCTGGGGCGCCTGGTCTGCGTGACCGGCGTGTCCGGCTCGGGCAAGTCCACGCTGGTCCAAGACGTGCTGTACCCCGCCCTGCTCAAGCAAAAGGGCAAGCCGTCTGAAGCGCCGGGCGCATTCGACCGCCTGCTGGGCGCCGAGCAGATCGCCGACGTGGTCATGGTGGACCAGACGCCGATCGGCAAGACGGCGCGCTCCAACCCCGCGAGCTACGTGGGCGCCTTTGACGCCATCCGCAAGCTGTTTGCGCAGGCGCCGCTGGCGCGCGAACGCGCCTACACGGCGGGTACGTTCAGCTTCAACGGCGGCGACGGCCGCTGCCCCACTTGCGGCGGCACCGGCTTCGAACACGTGGAAATGCAGTTCCTGTCGGACGTGTACCTGCGTTGCCCGGATTGCGATGGCAAGCGCTTCCGCCCCGAAGTGCTGGAAGTGCGCGTTGAACATCTGGGCAAGAGCGCGTCCATCGACGAAGTGCTGGAAATGACCGTCAGCGAGGCGCTGGACTTCTTCAAGGGCTTGCGCGACGTGCAGACCGGGCTGGCGCCGCTGGCCGATGTGGGTCTGGAATACGTGCGCCTGGGGCAGCCCGTGCCCACGCTGTCGGGCGGCGAAGCGCAGCGCCTGAAGCTGGCAGGCCACCTGGCCGAAGCCGCGCGCAGCGGTATTTCCACGGCCAAGGTCGCCAAGAAGGGCAGCCTGTTCCTGTTCGACGAACCCACCACCGGCTTGCACTTTGACGACGTGGCGCGGCTGATGCGCGCGTTCCGCAAGCTGCTGGCGGCGGGTCACACGCTGCTGGTCATCGAACACAACCTGGACGTGATCCGCGCGGCCGACTGGCTGATCGACCTGGGTCCTGAAGGCGGCGACGCGGGCGGCCTGGTGCTGGGTGTCGGCACGCCGCAAGATTTGATGGACAACCCCAAGTCGCACACGGGCGCAGCGCTGCGCGATTACGAGGTCAGCATCCTGCCGGCCGACGTGGTCGTGACCAGCGACGCCGACGCGCAGGAAGTCGAGCAGGCCGGCCTCACCGCCCGCATCGCCGAGCCTGTGGCCGCCTATGGCGACGCCGCCAATGGCGCCGGCGAAGGCACGCCGCTGCAATCCGTGATGCGCGCGCGCCGCCAGGGCAACATGGCGATCGAGATCCGCAATGCGCGCGAACACAACCTGAAGAACATCAGCGTCGAAATCCCGCACGACAAATTCACCGTGATCACCGGCGTGTCCGGTTCGGGCAAGTCCACGCTGGCGTTCGACATCCTGTTCAACGAAGGCCAGCGCCGTTACCTGGAATCGCTGAACGCCTACGCGCGCGCCATCGTGCAGCCTGCGGGCAAGCCGGATGTGGACGCCATCTTCGGCATCCCGCCCACCGTCGCCATCGAACAGCGCACGAGCCGCGGGGGCCGCAAGTCCACCGTGGCCACGATGACCGAAATCCACCATTTCCTGCGTCTGTTGTATGTGAAGCTGGGCACGCAGTACTGCCCGGATTGCAACGTGGCTGTCGAACCGCAGAACACCGACCAGATCGTGGCGCGCCTGCTGCGCGAACACAAGGGTGTGCACATCGGCCTGCTGGCGCCGCTGGTCACTGCGCGCAAGGGCTATTACACGGATCTGGCCAAGTGGGCCGGTTCCAAGGGCCATTCGCATCTGCGCGTGGACGGCGAATTCATCCCCGTCGCGCCGTGGCCGCGCCTGGACCGCTATAAGGAACACACCATTGAACTGCCCGTGGCGGACGTGGTGGTAGACCCGGCCAACGAGGCCGAGCTGCGCGCCGCCGTCAAGAGCGCACTGGAAAATGGCCAGGGCGTAATGTCAGTGGTGTGGCCGGTGAACAAGCTGCACGAAGCACTGAACAGCGAATTGCAGCAACAGCATTTCTCGGTCAAGCGCGCGTGCCCGTCTTGCGGCACCAGCTTCCCCGAACCCGACCCGCGCCTGTTCTCGTACAACTCCAAGCACGGCTGGTGCACGGGCTGCTACGGCACGGGCCTGCAACTGCAAGGCTTCGACGAAGAGCAGACCGGCGAAGAAACCGCCTGGAACGCCTGGTACGAAGGCGAGGCCAAGGCCTGCACGCAGTGCGACGGGCAGCGGCTGAACCGCGTGGCGCGCGCCGTGCGGTGGC
Source organism: uncultured Achromobacter sp. (assembly GCA_913775005.1). Classification (GTDB taxonomy): domain Bacteria; phylum Pseudomonadota; class Gammaproteobacteria; order Burkholderiales; family Burkholderiaceae_B; genus Achromobacter. The sequence continues at coordinate 1,594 of CAJYKY010000471.1, read as the reverse complement.
GCGACAAGTCGATTGCCGAGCTGGCATCCTTGCCGGTATCGGACGCGCACACCTTCTTTACAGGGCTGGTCGCGCGTGGCCGCGAAGGCGAAATCGCCCGCGACATCCTGACCGAAATCCGCGGCCGCCTGAACTTCATGCAGGAAGTGGGCCTGAACTACCTGGCGCTGGATCGCGCCGCGCCCACGCTGTCTGGCGGCGAGGCGCAGCGCATCCGGCTGGCCGCGCAGCTGGGGTCCAACCTGCAAGGCGTGTGCTACGTGCTGGACGAACCCACTATCGGCCTGCATCCGCGCGACAACCGCATTCTGCTGGATGCGCTGGCGCGGCTGGAAGGCAATGGCAACACGCTGGTGGTTGTCGAGCACGACGACGACACCATCCGCCGCGCCTCGCACGTGATCGACATCGGGCCGGGCGCGGGTATCCGCGGCGGTCGTGTCGTGGCGCAAGGCACTGTGGACGACGTGATGAACTCGCCGGATTCCGTCACCGGCCGCTACCTGAAGACGCCGCTGGCGCACCCGCTGCAAGGCCGCCGGCCGGTTGAGGCCGACACGCCCATGATCGAGATCCGTGGCGCGCGCCTGCACAACCTGCGCAGCGTGGACGCCAAGATCCCGGTGGGCCGGCTGAGCGTGGTGACGGGTGTGTCCGGCTCCGGCAAATCGACGCTGGCGCGCGAAGTGTTGCTCGACAACCTGACTCAAGCCGTGTCGCAAGGCAAGGCGCCGGGCTGGGCGGGCTGCGAAAGCATCAAGGGCTGGGAAGCCATCGACCGTGTGCTAGAAGTGGACCAGACCCCCATCGGCAAGACGCCGCGTTCCTGCCCTGCCACGTATGTGGGCTTCTGGGACGACGTGCGCAAGCAGTTCGCCGACACCCGCGAAGCGCGCATGCGCGGCTGGACGGCGGCGCGCTTCTCGTTCAATACCGGCGATGGCCGCTGCCCGATCTGCGAAGGCCAGGGCATGCGCACCATTGAAATGAACTTCCTGCCAGACGTGAAAGTGCCGTGCGACGCCTGCAACGGCGCCCGCTTCAACAGCGACACGCTCAGCGTCAAGATGCGCGAAAAGAACGCGGGCGAGCTGCTGGCCATGGAAGTGGACGACGCCATCGGCTATTTCGCGGCGCACCCGAAGATCCACCGTCCGCTGCAACTGATGCAGGACGTGGGCCTGGGCTACCTGACGCTGGGGCAGCCGTCGCCCACGCTGTCGGGCGGCGAGGCGCAGCGCATCAAGCTGGTGACGGAATTGTCCAAGGCACGCCTGACCGACGGCCTGATCAAGACTGGCCGCGCCTCGCGCATTCCGCACACGCTGTATGTGCTGGATGAGCCGACGGTGGGCTTGTCGATGGCCGATGTGGAAAAGCTGATCCACGTGCTGCATCGCCTGGTGGAAGCCGGCAATACGGTGGTGGTCATTGAGCATAATCTGGACGTCATCGCCGAAGCCGACTGGCTGCTGGACCTGGGCCCCGAAGGCGGCACGGGCGGCGGCAAGCTGGTTGCCGAAGGCTCGCCGGAACACGTGATGACCCTGGCCGACCATTCCCACACGGGTCGCGTCCTGACGGAATTCCTGGC
>CAJYKY010000470.1 GCA_913775005.1 uncultured Achromobacter sp. | reverse complement strand
GCCCAGCACGTGGCTGTGCGACAGCGGCGTGCCTTCGGTGATTTCCAGCGCCACGCGCCGTGGTGCAATGCCCTGCTCATTCACGCGCCGCAGCAGAAAATCGGGATAGCTGTCGTCCTGGAGATCCTCGGCCGACACGTTGATGCTGACGTAGAAATCCGGGCTGTCGCGCAGCCGGCCGGACAACTCTTGCAGCACGCGCTCCGTCACCAGGCGCGACAGCTCGCGGCCCAGCCCGATCTCTTCGGCCAAGGGCACAAACAGCGCCGGCGGCACCGCCGAGCCATCGCGGGCGCGCCATCGCGCCAAGGCCTCAACGCCCACGAGCCGGCCCGTGGCCAGTTCGCGCAAGGGCTGATAACGCACCTGCACATCGCCGCGCCGGATGGCCTTGCGCAAGGTCGCGCGGTCACTTTTAGACTGCTGGCGCCACAGCGCGTACAAGCCCGCCAGCAGGCCGCCAGCCAGTGCGCCAAGGCAGGCAAGAATCAGCGACGGCAACGGAAACCAGGAATGGGCAAAGGTGCGCGACACCACGCAGATGTCCGACTTGCCGGGCGCCGCGCATTCGGCAACGACGCGCTCGGCGCGCCAGCTGTAGGCAGAAGGGCTGGCACCCTCGTAGCGCTCCAGCCCTTCCGTGCGGCCAAAGCGCCGGAACACATGCTCGCCGTTTTGCGTGACGACCTTGGCGTCGATGCCCGAACCCGGCTCGGGAAAGCCATCAAATGCGCCGGGCGCGGTGAACACCACCACATCGTTGCGCGCGGCCATATCGCCGATGATGCGCCGGTCGATGATGTTGGCCGCGCCCACCCACAGCCGGAACCCATTGCGCGTGATGAACGCTTCGGGCGGCATCGTCTGCGGCGCGGGCAGCAAGCCCCAGGCGGCCGAACATACCAGCTTGCCATCGCGCAGCCGGCCGATATCGCGAAGGAATGTCGCGTTGAACAGCAGCACGCGCAAGGTGGCGATGTCTGACGGCGAACACAGATCGGATACATGCGTTGCGGCGTCGATCATCCGGCCGCTTTCCTGCGCCACGCGCAGCGCGTGCGCCAACAGGCGGGAATTGTGGCCGGCCAGCCGATCGTCGACCTGACTCAATTCGATCAGCCGGCCACCTGCCACGCCGGCCATAAAGCCCAGCGCCGACATCAGTAACACTACCGCCGCGATTCGAATACGTGACATCGGAAATGGTTGAGCACCCGCGGCGCTGGTCAGGATCGCAGCGCAGGAGGTCGCGCGCGTAAGGCAATGTAACCGCAAGCAGCCTGTCCCCCAAAAAGAAAAACGCCCATCTTTGCGACGGGCGTCTCTTTTTGGCGAAAACGCTGACACTTATGTTCTTACCGTTGCACCAGCACCGTCTGGCCCTGGCGCACCGCACGCACGACACCGAACAGGTCCTTGGGGTCTTGCAGGCGCGGGGCAACCTCAATGCGCGTGCCGATGCCATGACGGGCGGCCGCGTCTCGCAGCCAGCGCAACGCCGAAAAATCTTCCAGCGCGAACCCGACGGAATCAAAGATCGTCACATCACGTGCGCTCTGCCGGCCAGCCGCCAGCCCGGTCAGCACGCGCCACAACTCGGTCACGGCAAAATCCGCCGGCATCTGCTGCAAGTCGCCTTCGATACGCGTTTGCGGTTCGTATTCCACAAACACCGGCCCCTTGCGCAGCACGTCGGCGTGCAGCTCGGTCTTGCCCGGGCAATCGCCGCCCAGCGCGTTGATGTGCATGCCGGGTTCGATCATGTCGGCGGTAAGGATGGTGGCGTAAGCCTTGTCGGCCGTGACGGTGGTAACGATGTCCACGCCCTTGACGGCATCTGCCGTACTGTCGAAGCGCCGGATGCGCAGGGACGGCGCCGTCAGCGCCAGATTGTTTTCCAGCTTGCGCGTGGCAGCGGGGTCGACGTCATACAGATGCAGCGTGTCGATGCCCAGCACCTCGTGAAACGCCAGCGCCTGGAACTCCGCTTGCGCACCGTTGCCGATCAGCGCCATCGACCGAGAATCCGGCCGGGCCAGCGCGCGGGCCGCCAGCGCCGAGGTCACGGCGGTGCGCAGCGCGGTGGTCAGCGTCAGTTCGCTGATCAATATTGGTTCGCCCGTACTGACCTGGGCCAGTGCGCCAAACGCCATCACGGTGGACAGGCCGGCTTGCGGGTTGTTGGGGTGGCCGTTCACGAATTTGAAGCTGTACAGCTCGTGGTCGGCGGTGGGCATCAGTTCGATGACGCCGGTGGTGGAATGGCTGGCTACACGGGCGCATTTATCAAATTCCTGCCATCGCAGAAAGTCGGCCAACAGGTAGTCCAGCATGCCGGTAAAGACCTGGCTCGGGCCCTGCTGGGCCACGATGCGGGCGACGTCCGAAGTCGTCAACAGTGTCGTCATATTTTTCTCCCCAAGTTATGGAACAGAAATTCTGGCCGACGGCAAAACCAATTCATAGTGACAACATTCCACACGAAACGCTAAGATTCTGGCAATTCGACAGCCAGAATTAGCACTATTCACAATGGATACGCTGGATCAAAGCCTGCTTGGCCTGCTGCGCGCCAATGCCCGCATGTCGGTCGCCACGCTGGCCAAAAAGCTGGATGTGTCTCGCGGCACCATCGACAACCGCATCCGCAAACTCGAAGAGCGCGGCATCATCGTCGGCTACACCGTGCGGCTGCGCCCCGAGGCCGAAACTGACGACATCGTGGCGTGGATGAGCATCGCCGTCGAAGGCCATGAAACCCGCAAGATCGTGAACCTGCTGATGGGTGAACCCAGCGTGGCCGGCCTGCACGACACCAACGGCCGGTGGGACTTGCTGGCCGAATTGCGCGTGC
>CAJYKY010000469.1 GCA_913775005.1 uncultured Achromobacter sp. | reverse complement strand
GCCTGATCAAGGAACCCACCCTGCTCGCGTTTTCCACCGCCAGCAGCGAATCGGCCTACCCCAAGACGATTGAAGCGTTGGAGCGTTTCGGCGTGTCCAAGCGCATCTCGGGTTTCGTGTTGCCGCTGGGCTACTCGTTCAACCTGGACGGCTCGATGATGTATCAGTCGTTCGCGGTGTTGTTCATTGCGCAGGCCTACAACATTGAGATGAGCTTCTCGCAACAGCTCACGCTGCTGCTGGTGCTGATGGTGACCAGCAAGGGCATGGCGGGTGTCGCGCGCGCATCGCTGGTCGTCGTCGCGGCGACCTTGCCGATGTTCCACCTGCCCGAAGCCGGCCTGCTGCTGATCATGGGCATCGACCAATTCTTCGACATGGGCCGCACGGCCACCAACGTGGTCGGCAATAGCCTGGCCACTGCCGTCATCGCCAAGCTGGAAGGCGACGAAGGCGACGCGCCGGCGTCGGACCCCGCGCTGGACGCGTCCCCGGTCGACGCCAGCGATACCGCAGCGCAAAAACCGGCCAGCCAGAACGCCTGATGGCTCGCTGCTGACTGCGGACTGCTGACGGCTTGCGTTAGGCCGCAGCGCACACCAAACCGGGCCGCCGTGCACTGCACTGTGGCCCGTTTTTTATGGATACCGACTGGCGAGGACTCAGGCTTGACCGGCCTGCGGCGGCGGGAGCAACATAAGCGTTCCGTTCTACCCATGCAGGCGCGGCGCTTGCGGCGCCCCGCCGGGCAATTGCCATGACCATCTTCTTTCGCTGCGGCGTGCGCAATGCGTTCGCCGCCTCGACCCTGGGCGTCGCTGCCCTGTTGGCCAGCGCCCCCGCCGCTCAGGCCTGGACGCGCATCTCTTGCGACCTTTACGGCACACCGTCCACGCCAGCCGTACAGATGCGGCAATTCCGCACCGACGGCACGGCGCTGGCGCAAACCTTATTCAAACTGAAGGTGAAGTCGGCCGATATTCCGGAAGGCGCGCGCGCCGATACGGATTGCACCGAATTTGTGAATCGCGAGGTCGAGGTGTCGTTGAAAGACACCCCGCCTGCGCAGATACGCCCCGGGCGCGCGATCCAGCTGCGCTACCGCTACGACGAATCGTTGGGGCAAAGCCTGGCGACGTCATTCGAGCTTGTCCCGCAGGACGCGCCGCGCGCCGCCAGGCCGTAGTTGGGTCAGATCAGTCGTTGACCGAGCACGACACCGGCGCGCCGTCTTCGAATTCCACGTCATAGGTGTGGACCGGATCCCACGGCAGCGTGAACCATAGTTCATAGCCGTCGCCGTCTTCGTCAAACAACCACAAGGCGCGCAGCACGGCTTTTTCGGCCATGGCTTCGGGGGTTTCTTCGGCAAGCAGCTGGTCGTCTTCGATGCCGAGTTTTTTGCAGTGCTCGTACGAATAGTTATCCAGCAGGAATTCAGCGGCGGCCAGGATGTGATCGTCCAGATTGTCGATGATGTCCTTGACCACCTTGGACGCGCCGCTATCCGGTTCTTCGCCATCCGTCTGCACCATCACGTGGATGGGATGACGGCCTTTGCCGGCGGGCACGTTTTCGGCCGCCCACAAGTCGGGTTCTTCGGGGTCTTGGGTGAAATTGAATCGTGCCATCGCGCGCTCCGGAAAATGGGATGGCGCGCCGCCAGAAAGGCAGCGACGCCGCAGGCCGTTACGCCATCTCGCCATTTAACCAGATGCGCGGCGGCGCGGGTGTGACCACCCGCGATGTTTTTGCCCTACACCCGTTCCAATGGCCAATGCGGCAAGGCGGGCAGTTCGGCCGTGATGAGGTCGCCAGGCCGCACCTCACCGCCCTCGATCACAATGCCCATCACCCCGGCCCGGCGCTGAAGGCTGCCATCCGGATTGCGCCCCAGCACCGCCGCCGTCAGCCCTTTCTGATAGCGGTCCAGCTGCGAACACGGGTTGCGCAGGCCGGTGATCTCCACCACGGCATCGCCGCCGATCCGGAGGCGCGCGCCGCGCGGCAGCGCCAGCAGGTCGATGCCGCGCGTGGTGATGTTTTCGCCCATGGTCCCTTCGGCCACGTTGAAACCCGCGCCTTGCAGCTCGTCATGCAGCTCGCCCGCAATCAGATGCACCTGACGCAGATTGGGCTGCGTGGGGTCGGCGCGCACGCGGGAACGGTGTTTGACGGTCACGCCCAGATGCGCGTCGCCTTGCACGCCCAGGCCCTTGACCAACGTGATGGCCGGCACGACCGGCTTGCTGAACGTGTGCGTTGCGCTCAGCGCCACGGCGATCACCATCGGATGCATTACCACTCTCCTGAATCGATATCGACAGGCAATCAGGCTGCCACGCGTTGCGGCTCGGCCGCCACCACCGGGGTCCGCGCGGGCTGATAGTGCGAGGAGAATACCAGCCGGCCCTGCACCCACGTGTGACTGATGAGCGGAAGTCCTCCCACTTGCGCCACCGCTACCAAATCGGCCCGCTTGCCCACCGCGATGCGGCCGCGATCCGCCAGCCCGCAAGCGTCGGCCGGGTTCGCCGTGACAAGCGCAATGGCCTGCGGCCAGCTCAGATCGGTTTGCGCCGCTACCGCGAAGGCGGCCGCGATCAGCGTGGACGGTTGGTAATCGGAACACAGGCAGCTGGCCACGCCCGCACGAATGGCGTCGATGGCGCGCATCGACCCGCTTTGGCTTTGACCGCGCAAGACGTTGGGCGCGCCCAGAATGGTCGGCAAGCCGCAAGACACCGCCGCGCGCGCCGTGTCCAGCGTGATTGGAAATTCGCTCATAGCTACGCCCAGATTGCGCATGGTGGCGATGCGCTGCACCGAATCGTCGTCGTGGCTGGCCGTGGGAATGCCCAGCTTTTGGGCATGCGTCAACAACGTTTGCACGCGCGCCACGGCGCCGTCTTTGCCACGCGTCTTGGCGTGCGCGGCGGCTTCGGCCTGCTCGCGGCTCATGGCGTGGTTGCCCATCAGGTATTGCAGATACGATTCCAGCGTCTTGAACTGGCCCTGCCCCGGCGAATGGTCCATAACGGACAACAGGTCCACCGCGCCTTCATCCATCAGCGCGCGCAGCACGTCCACCGACGTCTCGTCAGTGACTTCGTAGCGGCAATGCACACGGTTGTCGACAAGGCTGTGCGATCGAAAGTCCCGCAGCGTGCGCACCACTTGCGCCGCCGTCTGGTTGTGGCGCACGCCCGAATCATTGTTCGCAAACGACAGCGCGTGATAGGGCGTTGTGATGCCCGCCGCCGCGTTGCGCCGGTCCACCTGCGCCACTGCGAAATCTAGCGGGAACATTACACGGGAGCGCGGCTCGGCCTCTTTTTCGATGGCATCGCAATGCAGGTCGATCAGGCCCGGCATCAAGGTCTGGCCTTGCAGGTCGATCACGCGATCGGCGCGCGCGCCGTCCGGGTCGATGGCGACGATGCAGC
>CAJYKY010000468.1 GCA_913775005.1 uncultured Achromobacter sp. | reverse complement strand
CGTGGTGGAAGCGGGCAAGTGGTCTGAAGGCGACGCCAAACTGTTGCCGCTGCTGCCCAGCCCGGAGCGCACGATCCTGGTAGTGTCGAAGATCGATGCGCTGAAAAACCGCGATGACCTCTTCGCGTTCGTGTCCAAGATCATGGCGCTGCATCCGTTCGGCGCCGTGGTGCCTGTCAGCGCTACGAAGAATCAACAGCTGGATCAGTTGCTTGATGAAATCGCATCGCGTCTGCCGGAAGGCGAGGCGATGTTCGAAGAAGACACGCTGACCGACCGCCCCATGCGGTTCATCGCCGCCGAACTGGTGCGCGAAAAAATCTTCCGCCTGGTGGGCGACGAACTGCCTTACGGCTGTACCGTCGTCATCGAGCAATGGGAAGAAACGGCCAAGGGTGCCAGCATCAACGCCTGCGTGGTGGTCGAACGCGACAGCCACAAGCCCATTCTGTTGGGTACGGGCGGCATGCATATGAAGCGCATCGCCACGGAGGCGCGGCAGGACATCGCCAAGCTGCTGGACAAGCCCGTGCACCTGGAGATTTACATCAAGGTGCGCAAGGGCTGGTCTGACCGCGAGAGTGCGCTGCGCGATCTGGGTTATGAGTAGACGGGCGCCTCGCGTCCAGGATCGCCCGGGGTTTATGTTGCACGCCACCGCGTGGCGTGAAACTTCCCTTATTGTTCAGACCTTCTCGCGCGATCATGGCTGTGTGGCCATGGTCGCCAAGGGCGCCAAGCGCCCGTATTCCGTCTTGCGTCCCGTGTTGTCGGCCTTTCAGCCCTTGCTGCTCTCCTGGACCGGCAATGGCGAGGTCAAGACCCTGACGCGCGCCGAGATCGCCGGTATCCGGCCCCTGACGGGCACCGCCCTGATGTCGGCCTGGTACATGAACGAGCTGCTGCTGCGGCTCTTGCCGCGCGAAGATGCCCACCCTTTGCTGTTCGACGCTTACGACATGGCCTTGTCGCAGTTGTCCAACGGTACGCGCGCCGCCGGTGCGCTGCGCCGGTTTGAATGGACCTTGCTGCGCGAAACCGGTTATGGCGTGGACGAAGCGCCGCCTGATTTTGACGACCCCGTGATCGAGCCCGCGCTGCGGCGCGATCTGCGCGAGCGCCTGTCCGAAATTCTGGCGGGTCGCGCACTGTCCACGCGGCGTGTGCTGATGGATCTGCAACGCATCTGAGCGCGGGCCGCCACGTTCATGACCTTCACGCTAAAACAGGTCGAGACCTTTCGCACCGTTTATGAAACGGAAAGCGTGACGGCGGCCGCCCGGCGGCTGGATGTGTCACCCGCCACCGTCAGCGCCACCCTGGCAGCGTTGGAAGCCAGCATCGAAATGCGCCTTTTCGAACGCGTGCGCCAACGTATGCAGCGCACGCCCGAGGCCACCTTGCTGTACGAGGAAATCCGCCGGCTCAATGTCGGCCTGGAAAGCCTGTCGCGAAAAATTCGCGCGATCCGCGGCGCGGCGCAGCCCCGGCTGCGCGTGGGCTGCATCCACGCTTACAGCGGCGCAATCGTCAGCGATGCCATTTCGCGGTTCCGCGACCGGTACCCCGACACCCCGTTGTATTTGCAGATTCGAGACTCCAACACCTTGCGCGACATGGTCGTGTCGGGCGAGCTGGATCTGGCGCTGGTGGCGGACGAATCCGAATTGGAAGGGCTGCGTGGCCATCGGCTGGCGAGCCTGCGCGCCGTGGCCGTATTTGCATCGACGCACGCGCTGGCGCGCCTCGCGTCCGTAGACTTTGCGCATCTGGCAGACGTCGACGTCATTGCATTGAACGCCGAAGACGGATCTCGCAAGCGGCTGGATGCGTTGTTGCGCGAGGCCGGCGCTACGTTGCGTGTGGCGATCGAGACACCGTATTCCAACACCGTGTGCCAGTTGGCGCTGGCGGGGCACGGCGTGGGTATCGCCAACCCGGCGACGGCGCTGGGCATGGAAAAGGCGGGCCTTGCTTATCGCCCGCTTGCCGCCCCGGTGCATTTCGAATGCCACATGATCATGCATGGCAGCCGTCCGCTGTCAGAGGCAGGCAAGTTCTGGGCGACTTGCCTGCGCGGCGCGCTGGCGCCGCTGGTGGAGCAGTTTGGCATTTGAACGACTGCCTGCGCAGTGGTCAGCCGCGACGTCCGTCTGACGTCACCATCAACACCACCGACGATTCCGCATCCAGCACCCCCGCGTGGCGCAACTGCGCCACCGCAGCAAGTGCCGCCGCCGAAGACAGCTCTGCGCTGATCCCTCTGCGATGCAAGCGTTGCTGCGCCTGCGTGGCAGCCGCATCGGAAACCTCGACAGGGGAGCCGCCCGAGCGCGCCAAGGCCTCCAGCGATTGCAGCGTGCACGTGCCGCCCGCGATTGAATACTGCTCGGTTGCGGCTTCCCATTGGCCGCGTGCATCGCCGGTGGCGATGGCCTGCGACAGCCGCGCATACGGTTCGATGGCGTGCAGACGCGGCATGTGGGCAATGCGCCCGGTTTCATGCAGATGCTGCCAGCCCAGGAAGATGCCCCACAGCAAATCCCCACGCGCGGTCGGAACGATGATGTCCGTGGGCATTGCGCCCGCATCCAGGATTTCCTGCGCGATGGGCTTGTAGCCTTCGACGCCGTAAGGGTGCGTGCCCACCGGCGGATTCAGGTAGTTGGTGCCGGCAAATGCGCCTTCGTTGCGGCACAGGTTTTCAACATAAGGCCAGCGAGCCAGGCTGTCTTCAAACGCGCGTAGGGACGCGCCGAAGCGTTCCATAGCTTGGCGTTGCAAGGGTGGGCAGTGGTGCGTGATGGCGATATCGGCTTGCAGGCCGGCCGCTGCGCAATAGGCGGCAATCGAGACGCCCGCGTTGCCGCTGGAGGCCGCCGCCACGCGTCGCGCGCCCGCCAGATACGCGCGCGACACCAGCTGGGCGGCCATCCGGTCCTTGTGGCTGCCCGTGGGGTTGGCGCTTTCGCATTTGAGCCAAAGTTGGCCCACGCCTTCGGCTTGCGCCAGGTCTGGCGCGGCCAGGCACGGCGTGCCGCCTTCGCCCAACGTGATGGGGTTCAGCACGGGCAGCGGCATGGCGGAACCGCCAACGGCTTCGTAGCGGCATTCCAGCGTGGCGGGATGCCCGGCGGACAGGCAGCTCGGGCAGCCTTCGGGGTAGTCGCCAGGGGGCCAGAGGCTTGCGCAACGGATACAGCGCAGGCCGGTCAATCCAGGGTTCATCTGCATGGGTCAGTATTGGGAGGCTAAAGAGTCCAGGGGAAGGGCGGGCGCTACTTGAATCAAGCAATCGCCCGGCTCGCTACGCGCGATGGCGCGCAGGCAGACCACGTCGCCTGCCTGGGGCGCGCGCAAGACGCGGATGGGTTTGTCGGGCATGGCGGGTTCGATCAAGCGGCCAATGGCCTGGCCTGCCGACACCGTTTGCCCCAAGTCCACGCAAGGCACGAAGACGCCGGCATCCGCTGCGCGCAGCGTGGCGTCAGGCGCGTCCAGATCGTGGATGCTGACTTCCGGCGCACTCGCGGGCGGCCGTTCGGGGAGCAGGCCCAATTCACTCAGGCAGGCGAGCAGGCCATCGCGGCAGGCGTCGACCAGGTCACTGCGAGTTTCCCTGCCGCCGCCGATTTCAGCGCTTAGGCGCAGCACGCCATGACGGCTGGCGGCGGCCGGCATCGAACCTGTTTCATTGCCTCGGAAGAACATGCATTGCGGCAGGCCGAAGGCGCGCGCCAGTCGAGGCAGCCGTTCGTCGTAGGCGTCGCCGGCATAGCGCGTGATGACGGACGACGGCAGATAGCGCAGGGACGCACCGCCGCTGTGCACGTCCACCATGGCATCGATACGGGGCAACAGCCGCGCTTCCAGCGCGGCGGCAACGCCTTCGGTGTAGCCCCGTGCGGGCGCGCCTAGAAACGCGCGGTTCAGGTTGCCGCCATCGTTGGGCGACAAGCGCGTGCCCGCCAGCGACGCTTCAGCGTTGACGGCGGGCAGCAGATAGACCGTGCCGCGCTGAAGCAGCGCGGGCAGTTGTTGCCATAAGTCCAGGATGGCGGCTTGACCTTCCCATTCGTCGCCATGCACGCCCGCCATCAAGGCGACGGCCGGCCCCGGCCCCGCGTCGATGCGCAGCACGGGAATGGTGACGCGCCGGTACGCCGAGCTGTTGGTGGCGGCGGCAACGGAAAAATCCTCGCGGCTTACGCGCATCATGCGGCGGCTCCTTGGGGCCAATGCGGCGGGGTCAGTCCAGAGTGGCGGCCTTGATGATGTTTTCCCATTTGGGCAGCTCCTTGCGAATCTGGGTTTGCACATCCTGGGGCGTGCCGCCCAGGGGTTCTTGGGACCGGCTGCGCAATTCCTTTTGCACTGGTTCGGATTGCAGCGCCTGGTTCATCGCGGCATTCAACTTCGCGACGACGGCCGGCGGCGTGCCGGCCGGTGCAATCAGCGCGCTCCACGCCGACTGCTCGTAGTTGGGATAGCCCTGTTCGGCAACGGTCGGCACGTCAGGATTGGACGCCGCGCGCGACCGGGTCGTGACCGCCAGTGCGCGCAGCCGCCCGTCCTTCAGATTGCCGATCAACGGCGGCAGGTTTTCCATCATGGCGTCCACGTGGCCACCCAACAGGTCAGAGAGCTGCGCAGCGGTGGCCTTGTACGGAATCTGGCGGATGGCGGCGCCGGTCTGCGCAATGAACAGCTTGACGCCTACCTCGCTGGTCGTGCCCGGGTCGGCCGACGTCATGGTCAGGCGATCAGGCTGCGCGCGGCTGGCATCGATAAAGCTTTTCAAGTCGCGGTAGGGCGATGCGGCGTTCACGACGATGACATTCGGCGTCTCGGCCACCAGCCCGATCGGGGTGATGTCCTTGTCCAGGTCGTAGAGTTGCTGCTTGAACAGGAAGCGGTGCAGCACCAGCGTGCCCACGTGTGCATAGCCGATGGTGTAGCCGTCGGCAGCGGCGCGCACCACGGCCTGCGTACCGATGCGGCCGCCCGCGCCGACGCGGTTTTCCACGACCACCGGCTGGCCGAGCTGGCGGCTCATTTCCTGGCCGATCAGGCGCGCAGTGATG
>CAJYKY010000467.1 GCA_913775005.1 uncultured Achromobacter sp. | reverse complement strand
CCGTTGGACAGGAACACGCCATCGGGATTGAGCTTGAGCACGTCTTCGGCGCTGGTTTGCGCCGGCACCAACGTCAGGCGGCAACCGCGATCAGCCAAAAGGCGCAGGATGTTGGTCTTGATGCCGAAGTCGTAGGCGACCACGTGGAACTTGGATTGATCTGGCTTGGAGAAGCCTTCACCCAGTTGCCAGGTGCCTTCGGTCCATTCGGTGCTGGATTTCAGCGACACGACCTTGGCCAGATCCTGGCCGGCCATGCCGGCAAAGCCCTGAGCCAGTTCGACGGCGCGTTCGGCGTCAGTGCCAACGAAGATGCAGGCGCCTTGTGCGCCCTTTTCACGCAGGATGCGCGTGAGCTTGCGGGTGTCGATGCCGGAAATGGCAACGATGCCCTGCTCGGCCAGGTAGTCGGGCAGGGATTGCGTGGAACGGAAGTTCGACACGCGAGCGGGACAGTCGCGGACCACCAGTCCGGCGGCATAGACGCGATTGGCTTCCACGTCTTCGGCGTTGACGCCGGTGTTGCCAATATGCGGATACGTCAGCGTGACGATCTGTCCGCTATAGCTCGGATCGGTGAGAATTTCCTGGTACCCGGTCATCGCGGTGTTGAACACCACTTCGGCAACGGTATGGCCAGGCGCACCGATCGACACGCCTCGAAAAATGGTACCGTCCGCCAGAGCCAGAATTGCAGGAGGGAAGCGGTTGATCCCCTCGGGAAAAAGTTGCGGCAGCACAGTAAACCCCGGTTTTAGAATCGATAATCAAACCTTCGGATTATACCTCGACCGGCCGATATTCCCGGCGAACCGCGCCAAATAAGGCCCGTAGCGGAGATTTGGGCATTCTGGCCAGGCCCTGCCTGACTCGCACAATTGGGCGACGGCGGGCAGCGCGCGGCAGTGATACGCTAAGGCACCTTCAACCCTTGCCGCTGTGAGCCGTACTGTCCATGTCCAGCCAACTTGACGCCTTGCGCAATCACACCACCGTTGTCGCCGACACGGGGGATTTCGAAGCGATGAAGGCGCTGCGTCCTACCGACGCCACCACAAATCCGTCCCTTATTTTGAAAGCCGTGCAGCAGGACGCGTATCGCCCGCTGCTGGAAAAAACCGCGCGCGACCACGCCGGCGCGGCCACGACCGAAGTCGTGGACCGCCTGCTCGTAGCCTTTGGCCGCGCCATCCTGAACATCGTGCCGGGCCGCGTATCGACCGAAGTCGACGCCCGCCTGTCGTTCGACACCCGCGCCACGATCGAACGCGCCCGGGGCCTGATTGCGCTGTACGAAGCCGCCGGCGTGCCGCGCGAGCGCGTGCTGATCAAGATTGCTTCCACGTGGGAAGGCATCCAGGCCGCCCGCGTGCTTCAGTCCGAAGGCGTGCGCTGCAACCTGACGCTGCTGTTCTCGCTGCCGCAGGCGGTGGCTTGCGCCGATGCGAAAGTGCAGCTGATTTCACCGTTCGTGGGCCGTATCTACGACTGGTACAAGAAATCGGCCGGCGCAGCCTGGGTGGAAACCGACAACGCCGGCGCGCGCGATCCGGGTGTGGCGTCCGTGACGCGCATCTACCGCTATTACAAGCAGCACGACATCCCCACCGAAATCATGGGCGCAAGCTTTCGCAACGCGGGCCAGATCCTGGCGCTGTCGGGCTGCGATCTGCTGACGATCAGCCCCGACCTGCTGAAACAGTTGTCCACCACCGACGGCGACGCGCCCGCGCAGCTGCGCAGCGACGACACCGGCGAACCCATTGCGCGCATCGGCGCGGACGAAGTGACGTTCCGCACCCTGCTCAATGAAGACGCGATGGCCTCCGAAAAGCTGTCGGAAGGCATCCGCCTGTTTGTTGCGGACGCCGTGAAACTGGATGCGCTGATCGACGCGCAGCGCCGCTGACTTCGGACTCCGGCGCTCAGGTTCAGCCGTCAGCGTTGATCGTGCGAATGCACCTGCAACGCTTCCAGAAAGCGCGACACCATGTTGTAAGCGGCGACGGTGGCCGTCAGCTCGACAATCAGCTTTTCCGATCCCATGGCGTCGCGCGCGGCGGCGAATACCGGTTCCGGCACCTGGACGTTGCGAGTCATGGTGTCGGTATAGGCCAGCACCGCCCGTTCGCGCTCGCTGAACAGCGGCGAGCTTTCCCAAGTGTCCAGCGCGTCCAGCTGCGCCTGGGTCACGCCTTCTTTCAGCGCAATGGGCGCGTGCTGGTCCGCTTCGTACGGCGCCCCATTGATCACTGCCACGCGCATGATGACCAGTTCGCGCAAGTCCCCCGGCAGGGTGCTCAATTGGCGGATCGAGGTCAGATAGTTCAGCCAGCCGCCTGCCACGGCCGGGCTGTGCAGCAGCATTTGATACAAATGCAGCACGCTGCCCCGCTCGGCGACGATACGGTCGACGAGGGGTCGTGCTTCAGGATGAGTCAAATCGGCGTAGGGAAGACGGGCCATAAGAACTCCATATCAATATTGAGGCTGCAAATGCAAACATTCATACAATATCTTTGACATAATGACAGCAAATTGCGCGCCCTAGGACGCTCCCCGCCCAGAATGAATGCGCCTCCCCTTTCCCATCCGATAGTCACGCTCGCCAACTGCGATAGCGAACCGATACACGTACCGGGCGCGATTCAGCCGTTGGGTGCGTTGCTTGCGTTTGATGCGGACGGCACGCTTGAATACGCCAGCGAAAACGCCCCAGATCTGCTGGGCGCCCCGCTGACGCTGGGCCAATGCTGCGCGCCCGGGGCGCTGCCCCCGAGCCTTGCCCACTATCTGGCGACCTGGATCGACGCCACCGATCCCATCTTCGACCCGCTCACACTGCCGCTGCATGGGTGCATTTACGACGTCATCGGCCATCGCAATGTCGACGGCCTGACGATCATCGAATTGGAACGCCGCGTCGAAGACACGGGCGTGGCGGACGCGGCGCACATCTATCGCAGCATCGAACGTGTGCGCCGGCAACGCGATGTGGCCGGCCTGCTGGACAGCGCCGTGCGCGAAGTGCGCCGCGCAACCGGCTTCGATCGCGTGATGGCGTATCGCTTCCACCCCGATGACAGCGGCGAAATCGTGACCGAACAGCGTCATGAATCGCTGGAAGACTGGGTGGGCCGGCGCTACCCCGCCGGTGACATCCCCGCGCAGGCGCGGCGTCTGTACACGGTTAATCCGTTGCGCCAGATCGCCGACGCGCGCTACACGCCGGTGCGCGTGCTGGGTGCGCCGTCTGCGGACCCCAAGCCGCTGGACATGAGCTTTTCGGCGTTGCGCAGCGTGTCGCCGATTCATCTGGAATACATGGCGAACATGGGCGTGGAAGCGTCGATGAGCCTGTCTATCGTCATCGGCGGCCGGCTCTGGGGCATGATCGCGTGCCACCACC
>CAJYKY010000466.1 GCA_913775005.1 uncultured Achromobacter sp. | reverse complement strand
CGTTCCATGGCGCTGTCTTTCCCGAATGATCCGCATGCCCACGAATGGGACCTGCAATACCTGCTGGGCCCGGCCCTGCTGGTGGCGCCGGTCCCAGCAGGTATTGCAGGTCCCATTCGTGGGCATGCGGATCATTCGGGAAAGACAGCGCCATGGAACGCTGCACCGGCAAACCGGTGCGGGCGGAATCTTCGATGGCGCCCAGCACGTACGGCACCAGGCGATAGCGCCACTGCATCCAGGTGCGCGCTTGCGTCAGTGTCTCTTCGCCGAAGTCCCAAGGCATCAGGCCTTCAACGCCCTGGAACGAGAAGTTCGCCGAGAACACGCCCACGGTCAGCCAGCGCAGATACAGCTCGGACGTCATGCCGGCGCGGTCGCGCGACGCGGAACCGATGTTGTGTACCTGTACCGGCACGCCGCTGGCGCCAATCGACAAGGCGGTGCGCAAGGTATGGCGCAAGCCTTCCCAGGTGTTTTCAGCCTGCGGACCCACCTGCCACGGCAGACGCTGCGCGGCGGGGAACAAGTCGGAACTGGGCACCACGCCTTCCGGCGGGACTTTCAGGCCTGCCACGGCGTCGAACAGGGCGCGGCGCACCAGCAGCGGATACATGCTGCGCAGCGCGGGGCCGGTTTCGCCGTTGCGGGCGTTGACGCCGTCCGGGATGGCGATCTGGGCGTCGCACGCGGGCGCGTCCAGGCCGTCTTCAACCAGCTGGCGGTGACGCTCGACCCACAGGTTGTAGATGTCGCGATACGTCAGGTCCAGCAGGCCGTAGGGCTGACCCGAGGTGGCGGCGTTGCCGTCGAACACCTGAGCCGAGCCGTCGTCTTTGGTCAGCAGCCAGCCGCGATCTTCAAGTTCTTCGAACAAGGGGCTGGTCTTGATGACCCCGGGGAATCCGGAGGCCGCGACGTGCACGTTGTGCTTGTGAAAGAGCGCCAGCATCTGCTTGGCGTCCGGGAATCGCTGGGCGTCCCACTCGAACACGGCCTTGTCGGACTGGAAACCCCAGGCCGCCGGCTGCGCGAGCGTAACGGCGTCGACGGGAATCTGGTTTTCGCGCATGCGCGCAACCAGGGCCACCGTCTGCGTGGGCATTTCGCCGGCTGCCTGTTGCAGCCACGCGCCCATCGCCCACAGCACGGGCTGGCCGGCGCGGCCGGTCAGCGCGGTGTACTGATTCAGGATTTCAGCGGGCTCGCCGGCGAACAGGAACAGGTCCAGTACGGCATCATCCACGGTCAGCACGTAGGCCGAATCCGCAGGCGCGACGCCCACCGAGTGTTCCACCCGACGCATCGTATTCACATAGACGCCCCAGCCACGCGGGCTCCATGCCAACGGCAGGGCGCGGTGTTCAGGGTCGTCAGAGACGACGGATTCTTCGCGGCGGTTCAGGTCGCCCGGCGTTTCGCCCAGGCCGAAGACACGCTCGTCGGATTGCAGGGTGAACCCCGCCGTCCAGACTGCGTCGTCGTCCTCGCCCAACGCGTTATGCCCGAATGCGGGCGTATGCGCGGAGACCTCGGATTCGAACACGCGTTCTTCGTTGCGATAAATCGCCACGCGTACGGGGTTCGATTGGATTTCCAGGGCGACATCGCCCTGTGTGATGCGCCAGCCGTCTCCCCCATCGCGTGGGGCAAGCGTGGCTTCGCCCACGGCCTCTTGGCGCGCGAGCAGCATCTCGGCCACAGCACGCACACGCGCGCTAGGCTTCTCATCATTCAGGTGGTTCGCCTCGCCGCAGCGCAGGCGAAAAACACCAGGCGCATGCGCCTCGACTACCAGGTGCAACCCATCGCCCGCGTCGAAATCGAAGCGACTGGGGCGGGACGTCAACAGCTCGATGTTATCGAGCTGGGTAGTATGGGCAAAGTCGAACTTGGGCGGCACAGAGCATCCCCCGGCTTAAGCCAAAAACCATCAAAAGACGCTATTTTGACGGATTTGAGCTTTGAAATAAACTCGGTCCCTCTTTTGGACGGCAATCTCATCCAAAAAAGGGGGCATAAAGCCTTCGGTTGGCGCAGCACACTTTGGATGCCGCGCGCCGCCGAAACGCCAATTTGCAGCCCAAAGCCGCCTATTTGGCGCCAAATCCTGGCAATTAGTGCAATTCTACGCCACCTTGTGAGGGGCCTCACCGGACGCCCGACTTTTTTTCATCGGGGTGAAACAAGTTGGGCCAGATCGGATTCCAACACACCCGGTTCGCCAGACAGGCGCGCGGCAATCTCGTCTCCCATCAACGCCGACCACGACAAGCCGCGAGACGCGTAGCCAATCGCCAGCCAGACGCCGCTAGCATGCGGCAACTCGCCCACGGCCGGCAAGCGGCCCGGCAACACCGCGCGCCACCCCGCCCAGCCTGGCAACGATCCGGGAACCAGCGCATTGAAGTCGGGAAAGTGACCGCTCAGTAGCCCTGCCGCCTTGTCCAGCGTGACGCGTTGCCCGTCCGCACTGATCTGCGTCTGCGTGGCGCCGTGTACGTAAGTGCTGCCCACCACGCAGCCTGCCCCCACATCGGGCAGCAAATAGCCTTCGCCCCCGACGATGCAACGCGGCCCGCCGTTAAGCGTTGCGGCAGGCACCAACGTGACCTCGCCCGCCAGCGCATGCATCTGGGCCACGCGCGGCAGCGGCTCCAACAAATTGCTTTGTGCCAGCACCGCCTGCGCGCCAAAGGCGTTGGCCAGCACAACGGTGTCGGCCTGGGCCAGCTCCTCGCCGTGCGTATCCAACACGCGCCACCCCTGCCCCGACGGCGCCAGCCTGGCCACATCCGCTGGCACGACAGTCACGCCAGGCGTTTGCAGTAATGCGTCAATCAGCCGGTTCGGTTGCACCAGCATGCCCTGCGCAAAATAAATACCGCCGCGCGCGAGAGGCAGACCCGCCAAGGCGCTGGCCTCGTCGCGATCCACCTGACGCACCCAATCGGACGGAAACGCCAGCGTCTCCAACGTACCGGCCAGCGCGGCGGACTTGCCCGCATCGCGCTCGACTTGAACGGTGCCGCAAGCGCGCGGCGCAGCCTCGCCTGCGAGGCCCTGCCAACGCGCCAGCGCCCGCTCGCTGCCCGCGCGCGACAGGCGTGCCCGGGCGTTATCGTCGCGCGCCAGCACCGGCGTCAGCGCGGCGGCCAGATGGCCTGCATGCGCGGGCGCCCCCCGCGCACGGCCCGCGTCCAGCACCGTGACTCGCCAGCCGCGCAGCGCCAAGGACTGCGCGACGCCTGCGCCCGCAAGCCCCGCCCCGACGACCACCGCGTGGCGCGCGCGCGGGGAAGTGAACGAAGAAGCGGACGAGACGGCGGGCAATGACGCGGGTGATGAAGCGGGCAAAGTAGCGGGCGACGCGCTACCTCCCCGCGCCCGCAGCGTACCCACCGTCATATGCCATTTGCCACCGAAACCCGGTGCGCGGCGCGCGTCGAAACTGGCGTCCTGCAAGGCCTGCCGAAGCTCCCCCGTGCAGGCCCACGTCGCCACCGTTGCCTCAGGCGCAGCCAGCCGGGCCAGATCGCGCAGCAGCGGCGCGGCCCACATGCGCGGATTGCGTTCCGGCGCGAATCCATCCAGAAAGTACGCATCCACACTTGCGGTAAGGCGACGCGCCATCACTGGCGCATCTCCGAAGGCCAGCGTCAACGTCACGGCCCCGCCTTCGAATTCCAGCCGATGCAGGCCAGGAAGCAGCGCGGGCCATTGCTGCGCCAACGCTTGCGCCAGGTCCGCAACCGGCTCGGGCGCATAGCGCGTCAGCAACGCGGCAAAGTCATCGCGCGCAAACGGGTGCCCTTCCACCGACACCATATGCAGCGCGGCGGGGCGCTGCGGGTCGTCTCGCCAGGCTTTCCACAACGCCAGGAAGTTCAGCCCCAGGCCAAAACCCGTCTCGCAGACGGTAAAGACGCTGCGCCCGCGCCAGCGCTCCGGCAACCCATTGCCCCGCAGAAATACGTGCTCTGCCTGGCCCAGCGCCCCGGACGGCGAGTGATACACATCGCCATAGGCCGGGCTATATAGCTGTCCGTCGGCATTGAACTCGGCGACGGCAGGGGTCAGGGGAACATAGGACGAGGACATGAATCCGGGCAGAAAAACAGGATGAATTAGCGAAAACAGCGAAAAAAGCGGCAGAAAAAGCAGGTTTGAGACAAACGCAGATTATCGATGGCTGCGCGCGTGGCCGTTGGATGGACGCCACGCATCGCCCGGCTTTCTAGCAGCTGCCACAGGTTTGACGCATCCCTAGGCTTACACTGGTTCGCATGGACACCTATGATCAGCCCCGTTCACTGGCCCACCCCATCGACCTGTGCGCCGCAATCGATGCGGCCGTCAACGCAGCGCATGCCGGTGCAGCCGTTCTTCAATCCTACGCGCATCACCGCGCCGATCTCGTGATCGATCGCAAGGCGCGCAATGATCTCGTGTCTCAAGCGGATCGCGAGGCCGAAGCGGTAATTATCCAGGAACTACAAACGCGTACGCCCAAGTTCGGCATCGTGGCTGAAGAGACGGGCGGCAAGCCGCAAGGCAGCGCCACCTGGTACATCGACCCGCTGGACGGCACCACCAACTTCCTGCACGACATCCCCCACTACGCCGTATCGATTGCGCTGATCGCGCATGCCGGCACTGCGGTGTCGGCAACGGAAACGTTGAAGGAAGACACGCCGGTGGTCGGCGTGGTGTACGACCCGAACCGCGAAGAGCTGTTCACGGCGGTGTACGGCATCGGCGCATGGCTCAACGGCCGGCGCATCAAGTGTTCGCGCACGCAGACGATTGAAGACTCGGTGCTGGCCACCGGCTTTCCATTCCGTGATTTTTCCTTCGCCGATCAATACATGCCCATGCTGAACGACGCCATCAAGCGCGCGCGCGGCGTGCGGCGCATGGGTGCCGCTGCGCTGGATCTGGCCTGGACCGCTTGCGGCCGGTATGACGGCTATTGGGAAATGGGCCTGGCGCCTTGGGATGTGGCGGCCGGCACGTTGATTCTGCGCGAAGCGGGTGGCACCTGCACCGACATGCACAAGCTGGATCCGTGGCCGATCGGCGGGCGCGTGGTGGCGGGCAATCCTGACATTGAACGCGCGCTGCATGACATGATTGCCCCGCATCTGGACAAGGCGCCGCCCACGGCCGCTTGACCGCAAGCGGCGCATGCCGTGTCAGACCGCCGCCGCGTCCTCAGGCGCTTTGGCGGCGGGCGCGTCGGGGCGCAGTTCGCGGCGCAGGATCTTGCCCACATTGCTCTTGGGCAATTCATCGCGGAATTCCACAAAGCGCGGCCGCTTATAACCGGTGAGCTTTTCGCGGCACCATTCCTGCACCTGCGCCTCGGTCAAGGATGCGTCCTTCTTCACGACGAACACCTTCACGGCCTCGCCTGAATGTTCATCCGGCACGCCGATAGCTGCGCATTCCAGCACGCCCGGCATTTGCGCCACCACGGCTTCGACTTCGTTCGGGTAGACCTTGAAACCCGACACCGCAATCATGTCCTTCTTGCGGTCGACAATACGCGTATAGCCCTTGTCGTCCATGATGCCGATATCGCCTGTGCGGAAATAACCGTCGGCCGTCATCGACTGCTGCGTTTCTTCAGGCTTCTGCCAATAGCCCAACATCACTTGCGGCCCGCGTATGCCCACTTCACCGCGTTCGCCCAAGGGCACTTCATGGCCGGCGTCATCAAGAATGGCCACGTCGGTAGACGGCAAGGGCAAGCCGATAGAACCGGAATACGCCGTGGCGTCGGTAGGGTTGACGGTGGCCACGGGCGATGTCTCTGACAGGCCATAGCCTTCAATCAGCGGCCGGCCCGTGATCTTCAACCAGCGTTCCGCCACGGACTGCTGCACCGCCATGCCGCCGCCCAAGGTCAGACGCAGCGCGGAAAAATCCAGCTTGGCGAAATCGTCGTTATGCGCCAGCGCGTTAAACAGCGTATTGACGCCCGGGAACAGATTGATGGGCGTCTTGCGCCACGCCTTGATCAGCGAGGGCTGATCGCGCGGATTGATGATCAGAACATTGCGCATGCCCGCATGCAATCCGTACAAGCCGCAAACCGTCATGGCGAACACGTGATAAAGCGGCAGCGCGCTGATGATGGTGAGCTGGGTATTGGCCAGGTCATGCACCACCGGCTGCGCCACGGCTTCCGTTTGCAGCACGTTGGCCGCCAGGTTGCGGTGCGACAGCATCGCGCCCTTGGGTACGCCCGTGGTGCCGCCGGTGTATTGCAGCACCGCCACGTCGTCCATGGACAGCGCCGGCGGTTTGAACGGCAAACGCGCGCCATCACGCAACACGTCGGGCAGCGCTTTCGCCGATTCGATGTGCCAAGCCGGCACGATCTTCTTGATATGGCGGGCCGCGAAGTTGACGATGGGCGCCTTCAATCCACCCAGCAAATCGCCCGGGCCCGTAACAACGATGTGCTTGAGGCCGCCGCGATTTTTCACGCGTTCAAGCGTGTTGGCGAAGTTCTCAAGAATCAGAATGACAGACGCGCCGCTATCAAGTAATTGACGCTCCAGCTCTTGCGCCGTGTACAGCGGGTTCACGTTCACGACCACCATGCCAGCCCGCAACGTACCCAACATACCAACCAGATACGCCGGAACGTTCGGCATCATCAGCGCCACGCGCGCGCCCTTCTCAAGGCCCAGGCTTTGCAGCCATCCCGAAAAGGCGCGCGCGTGTTGATCCAGTTGCGCGTACGTGATGTTGCTGCCCATCGCCGTGCAGGCGATGCGCGAGGCGTATTGCTTGCAGGCGCGGTCAAGCAGGTCGGCCAAAGAGGAATAACCTTCGGTGGAGATCTCCGCAGGAACTCCCTTCGGGTAATGGGCAAGCCACGGACGCGTCATGGTAGTTGTCTCCATTAAATAGATTTTTGATTGATGATAACCTTGTTGCGTTCCCCAATTCCGTCCGATCTTCTCCATGAAACTGCTCGAACCCATCGTCGCCTGGCATCAAGACATCTCCAAGATCCGGCGCGATATCCACGCGCATCCTGAACTGGCCTTCGAAGAATTCCGCACCGCTGACGTGGTGGCGGCGAAGCTTGAAGAATGGGGCATCGAGATCCATCGCGGCCTGGGCGGCACGGGGGTGGTCGGCATCATTCGTGGCAATCAACCCGGCGAGCGCGCCGTGGGCCTGCGCGCCGACATGGACGCGCTGCCCATGCAAGAGGTCAACACCTTTGCACACGCCAGCCAGAACCAAGGCAAGATGCACGCCTGCGGCCACGACGGCCACACCGC
>CAJYKY010000465.1 GCA_913775005.1 uncultured Achromobacter sp. | reverse complement strand
GCCAACAGCCGCGCCTGCTGGCGCCAGCGCCCGAACGTCATGCCCGTGTGACGCAGAAACAGCCGATGCACCGTCTTGGGATCCACCCCCAATTCCCGCGCCCAGTCCGCCGCCCCCGCCCGCCGCTCCGGATGGCGCACGATGGCGCGGCAGATCCGCGCCAGACGCGGCTCGGCCGGTTGCGGCAGATGCAGCGGCAGCACGGGTTCCTGACGCATTTCGTCCAGCAACAACATCATCAGACGCCCGTCGCGCGTGTCGGGCGCCCAGTCCAGCGGCACTTCGGCAGCGGCCGCCATCAGCTCGCGCAGCAGCGGCGATACCGACAACACCGCGCACTGCGCAGGCAGATGGGCCGCTGCGCCGGGTTCGACGAACACCGTGCGCATCCGCGGTTCGCCGCTCATGCGGATGCCGTGCGACACCCACGCCGGCACCCAGACGCCGCGCGTAGGCGGCACCACCCAGATGCCCGCGTCGGTGTCCACCACCATCACGCCAGAGATGGCGTAGACGAGCTGGCCACGGCGATGCCGGTGCCGGCGCACGCGATGGCCGTCTTCGTAATCCACCGCCAGGCCCGCCACGGGACGGCGCGAGGATTCGTAGGGGAAGAGGTCCAGGCCGGCGGGAGAGTGAACGACGGCGGCGGTAGGGCGGGCGGCGGGCATGGCGCATTTTGCGCGATTCGTCACTGGCCCGCCAATACCCTCATGCCCTCAAGCCTGCGCCCCCCTGCCCTCAAGCCCGCAGCGCCAGCAAGGCTTCTTGCAGATGGCGCAGGCCCCGGCTCAAGGGCTTGTCGCGGCGGATCACGATGGCCAGATCGCGGGACAGGTGCGGCGACAGCGACCTGACCGCCAAGGCGGCGCGCTGCCCGGCGCCCGACACCGCCAGCTTGGGCAACACCGCGCAGCCCAGCCCCGCGCCCACGATTTCCTTCATGGCTTCGGTGCTGCCCAGCTCCATGATGGGCTTGGCCGCCACGCCCGCCGCTTCGAACCAATCGTCCACCAGCCGGCGCGTGCGCGCCCCCGGTTCAAACAGCACCAAGGGTCGCAAAGCCAGTGCTTGCGGCGTGACAGCGTCGGGAATGCCGGCCGGGTCATCCGCCGGGAAGATCGCCACGAACTCGTCTTCCATCACGGGCGTCACCTGAAACATGCGCCCCGGCGCAGGCAGCGTCACCAGCCCCATGTCCAGCGTATTGTTTTCCAGCGCCCGCAGCATGTCGGCCGTATTGCCGGTGCTGGCCACCACATCCAGCGCAGGAAAGCGGCGGCGCAGCTCGGCCAGCACGGGCGGCAGCAGATAGGTGCAGGCGGTGGCGCCCGTGCCCAGCCGGATGCGGCCGGACACCTGCGACGCATGCGCGGTCATGGCCTGTTCGGCTTGCGCCAGCGCGGCGTCGATCGCCCGGATGTACGTCAGCAGTTCAAACCCCGCCGCGGTCGGCCCGGCGCGGCGCCCCACGCGTTCCACCAGCTTCAGGCCAAAGCGCCGTTCCAGCTGCCGGATTTGCAGGCTGACGGCGGGCTGGGTGACGCCACCACGCTCGGCGGCGGCGGAAAAACTGCCCAATTCAACGACCTGCGCAAAGGTGCGCAGGTGATCCAGATTCAGACCACGCATTGCCGCATTCCAAAGTTTTGCTTATGAAAATCATAATAGACCAAAGCTTTATTAATGCAGGATCTTGCCCCACACTGACATCCGTCCCAAGCCCGCCCGCAACCCTTGCAGCGCAGGCTCTTCACTCCACGACTTCGCCGCCCTTTCATGTCGCCCAACACCCCCACCGTCCTCATCCGCGACAGCGCGGACGCGGACCTGCCCGCCATCAAAACCATCTACGCCCACCATGTCGAACACGGCACCGCCTCGTTCGAACTGGAACCGCCGTCCATCTCGGAAATGCGCCTGCGCCGCGCCGGCGTGCTGGAAAAAGACATGCCGTACCTGGTGGCGGAGATCAACGGCGAAGTCGTGGGGTACGCCTATGTCACGGCTTACCGGCCGCGCCCCGCCTACCGGCACACTGTCGAGGATTCCGTCTACATCAAGGACGGCCGCGCCGGGCTGGGCATCGGCGGCAAGCTGCTGGCCGCACTTATCGAACGCTGCACCGCCGCCGGCTGGCGCCAGATGCTGGCCGTCGTGGGCGACAGCCGCAATGCCGCATCGCTGGCCCTGCACGCCAGTCAGGGCTTTCACCCCGTAGGCACGCTGCGCTCCGTCGGCCACAAGCATGGCGAATGGCGCGACACCGTCCTCATGCAACGCAGCCTGGGCGAAGGCGACACCACCCCGCCGCAACGCCCGTGATCGCCCCGCGCGCCATCATCTGCCTGGGCCTGACCCAGCTGATCGGCTGGGGCGTCACCTTCTACCTGATCGGCGCGCTCGGCCCTGCCATAACGGCCGACCTGGGCTGGAACGCCGCCACCGTCTACGGCGGCTTCTCCGCCGCCATCGTCACCATGGCGCTGGTATCCCCGCTGGCCGGCAAGGCCGTCGACCGCTGGGGCGGCCACCGCGTCATGCCGCTGGGCGCTGCCATCGCCGCCGCAGGCTGCGCACTGCTTGCCGCCGCCCACCACATCCCTGTCTACTTTCTTGCCTGGCTGCTGCTGGGCGTGGGCATGCGCCTGTGCCTGTACGACGCCGCCTTCGCATCCCTGGCCCGCGCCGCCGGCCCCACCGCGCGCCGCCCGATGTCGCAGATCACCTTGTTCGGAGGATTGGCCTCAACCGTGATGTGGCCCGTGGGGCACACCTTGTCCGACTGGCTGGGCTGGCGCGGCGCCGTGCTGGTCTACGCCGCCCTGGCGCTGGCCACCGTGCCGCTGTACCTGGCGCTACCCCGCCAACGCTACGCCGCGCCAGCGCATACCGGCAACCAGACAAACACCGCCCTGACCCGCACGCGCGCCGAACGGCAACTGGCCGGCACGCTCTACGCCGTGATCGCGATGCTGACCAACTTCCTGGCCGCCGGCAACGCCGCCCACCTGATCTCGCTGCTATCCGGGCTAGGCCTAGCCAGCGCCGCCGCCGTCAGCATCGCCGCCCTATGGGGCGTAGGCCAATTCACCGCCCGCGTCGCCGACGTCGCGCTGGGATCGCGCCTGCATCCACTGACCTTGACCGCAGCCGTCAGCGCCCTGATGCCACTCTGTTTCCTGGTTGCCCTGCTATCTCAAGGCAATCTCTACGCCACCGCCGCCTACGCCGTGCTGTACGGCGCCTGCAACGGCCTGATGACCATCACACGCGGCACGCTGCCGCTGGCGCTGTTCGACTTCCGCAGCTACGGAACCCTGGTCGGCGCGCTGCTGGTCCCCAGCTTCCTGCTGACGGCCACCGCCCCCATCGCCTACGCCTTCGCCATAGAAATGGCGGGCGCCCGAACAACAATGGCAATCTCGGCCGCCCTGGCAGCCGCCATCGCCATCGCCGCATTCGTACTACGCTGGAAATTCATCGCCCGGACGATTCCGCCAAGGAATCTAAATGCGTGACCCGCATAGACACCGCAGAGGAAGTAGAGGCCACGGCAATCGCCCCGCCGCATAAGCCTGCTGCGAAAGCCCGCAGCGAAAGCACGCGGCAAAACCCCACCGCGTAAGCCCCAAAAGGCCGCCCGCGCGGCCGACCTGGGGCGGGCCCTGCAAAATCTTTCATCCCCAACCGGCGCCCGCTAAAACGCCAAGCACACCGCCCTTCCCGATGCCCGTCAGTAATCCAATAACGAGCCCGGTGTGGGGGTGCTGCGCGGTGCGTGGGGCGTCGATAAGCCCGAGGGAATCCGAAGGCAGCGGCCGCAGGCCGCAACGAGGATGACGACGGGGCAGTCCGGAGCGAAGGCTCCGGACCGCAATCGTTGCCCCGCGCGCCTCGCAGCGCCCCCGCGCCGGGCGGTCAATAGCACGACACCCAGACATCAATAGAAGCCGAGATCACCCCTCAGCAGCAGAAGCCACCACCCACTTCTCCCACCCAATCTTCCTCAACTTGCAAGCCGGGCATTCGCCGCAGCCATACCCCCAGCCATGCCGCGCCCCGCGCTCGCCGAGATAGCAGGTATGGCTTTCCTCGATGATCGTCTCCACCAGCGCATCCCTACCCAGCTCGTACGCCAGCGCCCAAGTCTCCGACTTATCAATCCACATCAACGGCGTTTCAATCGTGACCCGCGACCCCAACCCTAACCCCAACGCCACCTGCTGCGCCTTGATCGTGTCATCGCGGCAATCCGGATACCCGGAAAAATCCGTCTCGCACATCCCGCCCACCAGCACATCCAGCTGACGCCGATACCCCAGCGCCGCCGCCAGCGTCAGAAACAACAGATTGCGTCCCGGCACAAACGTATTGGGCAGCCCATTGGCCTGCATCTCGATCGCGCGATCGCTCGTCATCGCCGTATCGCCCACCTGCCCCAACACCTTCAAATCCAGCAGATGGTCTTCCCCAAGACGCGGCGCCCAGTCCGGAAAATTCGCCCGGATATCACGCAACACATTCAAGCGTGCCGACAGTTCAATGTGATGGCGCTGACCATAATCGAACGCCACCGTCTCCACATGCGCATAACGCGCAAGCGCCCACGCCAGACAAGTGGTGGAATCCTGACCGCCCGAAAACAGCACGAGCGCGCGACGTTGATGATTTTGCATAAAGGGGGCTTCTAGAAAGACGAAGGGATACCCCGAACTTTAACCGAGCAAACCGCCGTTCCCGTAAGGAACGCTGCGTAAAATCAAGCCCAGTTTCTTCACCGGTTTTCCTGCAACGCCCCAGCCTTATCCCCCTTTCCTTTGCCGCCAGACGGACCCGCCGCCCGATGAATGCCAAACGCCCGCAGCCTGATTCCACAGAACCCTTGCGTCACGACATCCGGCTGCTAGGCCGGCTATTAGGCACCGTCATCGAAGAATGCGAAGGAAAACGCGTCTTCGACACCATCGAAACACTGCGCCGCACCGCCGTGAAATTCCGGCGCGAAGGCAACGACGCCGACAGCAAACTGCTCGAACAACGCGTCAAACGCCTGCAAGGCAGCGACCCCAACTCCGTCGCCCGCGCCTTCAGCTACTTCCTGCACCTGGCCAACATCGCCGAAGACCGCGACCAGAACCGCCGCCAGCGCGCCCGCGCACTCACCGACGACACCGCCGCGCGCGGCAGCCTGCGCGACGCCATCCTCACACTGGGTAAACACGGCGTCAGCGTCGCCCGCATCCGCCGCCTGCTGTCCGAAGCCAGCGTCATGCCCGTGCTGACCGCGCACCCCACCGAAGTCCAACGCAAAAGCACCCTGGACGTCCACCGCGAAATCGCCACCGCGCTCAGCCAACGCGACGGCCCGCTCACCCCCGAAGAACGCGCCGAACTCGACGCCGCCCTGCTCGGCCGCGTCGCCACCCTATGGCAGACGCGCATGCTGCGCTACACGCGCCTGACCGTCGCCGACGAAATCGAAAACGCGCTGTCGTACTACCGCAGCACCTTTCTTGCCGTCATCCCGCGCCTGTACGCCGACCTGTCCAAACTGCTGAACCGCGAACCCAGCAAACCGTTCGCCGCCCCGCCCCCGCCGCTGGAACCCTTCCTGCGCATGGGCAGCTGGATCGGCGGCGACCGCGACGGCAACCCCAACGTCGACGCCAGCACGCTGGAACGCGCCCTGCTGCGCCAGGCCACCGTCCTCTTCGAACATTACCTGCAAGAAGTCCACTCGCTGGGCGCGGAACTGTCCATCACCACCCTGCTCATCTCCGCCAACCCCGAATTGCTGGCCCTGGCCGACAACAGCGGCGACGACTCCCCCCACCGCCGCGACGAACCCTACCGCCGCGCGCTCGTCGGCATCTACGCCCGCCTGGCCGCCACCGCCCAAGTCCTGACCGGCCAGGATCTCGCGCGCCGCAGCACCATCGCCGCCACGCCCTACCAGGCGCCGCAAGACCTGTCCGCCGACCTCGCCATCATCGCCGCGTCGCTTGCCGACCACCACGGCGCCCCCATCGCCAAACTGCGCCTGGCTGGCCTGCAACAGTCGATAGAAGTCTTCGGCTTTCACCTGGCCACCGTCGACCTGCGCCAAAGCTCCGACGTCCACGAACGCGCCCTGGCCGAACTCTTCGAACGCGCCGGCACCCAACACGACGGCAAAGCGCTCGACTACCTGGCGCTCAGCGAAGACGAACGCGTCGCCCTGCTGCGCACCGAACTGGCACAAGCGCGCCCGCTCGCCTCGCCCTGGATCGCCTACAGCGAAGACACCACCCGCGAACTGGCTGTGCTGCGCGCCGCCGCCGCCGGCCGCGCCCGCTACGGCAAACAAGCCGTGCGCCAGACCATCGTGTCGCACACCGAAACGCTCAGCGACCTGCTCGAAGTCATGGTGCTGCAAAAAGAAGCCGGCCTCATTGCCCCCGCCGGCCAGGACATCGGCCCCGACGACGGCCTGATGGTCGTGCCGCTGTTCGAAACCATCCCCGACTTGCAGCGCGGCGCCGACATCATGGCCGCCTGGCTCGACCTGCCCGAAGTGCGCCAACGCGTAAAGCTCGCGCAAAATGGCGCGCAGGAAGTCATGCTGGGTTATTCAGACAGCAACAAAGACGGCGGCTTTCTGACGTCGAACTGGTCGCTCTACCAAGCCGAACGCGCGCTGGTCGACGTCTTCTCCGCCCGCAACGTGCGCCTGCGCCTCTTCCACGGACGCGGCGGCTCCGTCGGGCGCGGCGGCGGTTCCAGCTTCGACGCCATCCTTGCCCAACCGCCCGGCACCGTCGCCGGCCAGATCCGGCTGACCGAGCAAGGCGAAGTCATCCAAAGCAAATACAAGGATGCCGAAGTCGGCCGCTGGCACCTCGAACTGCTGGTCGCCGCCACCCTGGAATCCAGCCTCGCCCCGCGCGCCGAAGCCACCAGCGCCGAAGATGCCCACATGGCGCAACACGGCCCCGCCATGTCATTCATGTCGGACACCGCGCAGCGCACCTACCGTGGCCTGGTCTACGACACCCCGCGCTTCGCCGAATACTTCTTCGCCGCCACCCCCATCAGCGAAATCGCCGGCCTGAACATCGGATCGCGCCCCGCCTCTCGCAAAAAAGGCCAACGCATCGAAGACCTGCGCGCCATCCCGTGGGGCTTCTCGTGGGCGCAATGCCGCCTGATGCTGACCGGCTGGTTCGGCATGGGGTCGGCCATCGAGGCCTATCTGGAAACGGGTATCCCCGACGCTGCCGGCCTCAAAGGCGCGGCGTCCGCCGCCAACGCCGTTCCG
>CAJYKY010000464.1 GCA_913775005.1 uncultured Achromobacter sp. | reverse complement strand
CGGCAGCATTGACGGGCGTGCCGTCATGGAAGACGGCATCGGTGCGCAGCTTGAACGTCAACGTCTTGTTGTCGGGGCTGATCGTCCAGGATTGGGCCAGCTGCGGCACGATCTTCAGGTCGGGGGTGATGTCAACGAGCTTGTCGCACAGCGAGGCGAAGACGATGCGGCCGACGAAGGTGCGTGCACGGACAGGATCGAGCACGTCCGGATCGTCCTGCAAACCGATTTTGAGGGTTGACTGGGCTTGCGCCAGGCCGCCAGCCAGCATTCCCGCCATGGTCATGGCGAGGCAAAGTTTACGCATGAATGATCTCCGTCTATGCATCTTGTTGAATTCTGCGCCAGGCGCGCGGCGATTGTATAGAGCGCAGTGACCGCAAGGGGCAGATTTATGCCGATCAAGGCAAGCGGCAAGGCGCCGAAAAGTCCACTGCGGCGGCAACGGCGTCGCGCAGCAGCGATACCAGCGGACGGCGATCGTCGCGCCGGTACTGAAACGAATACGGCAAGGCGGCAAGCGGCGGCTCGCCCTCAAGCACGCACAGGCTGCCTTCGGCCGCCAACGCTTGCGCCCAATGGCTGGGCAGCAGGCCGACGCCAGTGCCTTCGATCAGCAAGCCCGCAATGGCGCCCCAGTTGTTGCAGCACAGCCGTTCCCCGGCAGCCTCGCGGCCGGCCAGCCAATCATCGATGATGCGGCTCGTGCCCGCGCCTGCCGGCAGCGTCACCAGCGGCAAACGCGCCAGCAGCGACGGGGTCATTCGCGTTTCGCCATCCAGCGCGGCGGGCGCAGCCACCCAGTCGAAGCGCGCCTCGCCAATAGGCCACGACGCCATGTTGACCCGCGACGAGCGGCCCGCGATCACGGCAAAATCCAATTCACCGTCGGCCACGCGCTGCTCCAGCACCTGCCCGATATCCACATACGGTTCCAGCATCAGATCGGGATAGGCAGCGCGCACGCCGCGTATGAGGCGTGGCAACCAGGTCAGCGCGGTCAGCTCGCCGACGCCGAACCGGCAGCGGCCGCGCAAACCCGGCGACTGCGTCATCGACGCGCGCAATTGGTCCGCCGCCGCCAGCAGTTCGCGCGCTTGCGGCACCAGGCGCTGGCCCGCGTCCGTCAGCACGGCCTTGTGGCCGCTACGGTCAAACAACGCCTGGCCCAGCGCGTCTTCGAGTTCGGTGATGCGTTTGGACAGCGACGACACGGACAGATGCAGCCGCTCGGCAGCCACCGCGAAGCTGGCGCAGGTGGCGGCCCAATAGAAGGCTTCGAGTTGCTTGAGCGTCATGCCGCGCGGGCCGGCCGCACCCGATAGGCACAGCGCCGGGCGCCCGCCAGGATATGTTCCTCGCGGTCGACCTGCACGTCGGCGCCCAGCACGTGCCGGAACAGTTCCAGTTCGCTGCGGCAAAAGCCCATACAGGCCTTGGCCGCCGAACAGATCGGGCAGTGGTTCTCAATGAAGATGAAGTCGTCCCCGTCTTGACCCAGCTCGGCCATATAGCCTTCTGCCGAGCGCACGGCCGCCAGCCGTTCCAGCCGCGCCTTCAGGTCGTCGGCGCCCAGCATCGCCTGGTGGTAGCTGTTCAGCATGGCGGCTTCGCGCACCTGGATCAGCTTTTCCACGCCTTCGTCGCCGAACACCTGGCGCACCGCCCCGATCATCTGCACCGTCATTTCCGCGTGCGTATCCGGAAAACGGCCGTGGCCCGCTTCGGTCAGAAACCAGATCTGCGTCGGGCGGCCGCGCCCCGCGCTATGGCTTTCGGAGTCAACCAGCCCGTCGGCATGCAACCGCGTCATCTGCTGGCGCACCGCTTCGGCCGTGACGTCCATGGCCTTGGCGATGACGGCGATGGACTGCGGGCCGCGCGTCTTCAAGGTCATGAGCACGCGGTCCGCGGGCTGATGCGGCATCCAGGTGACGGGTTGGGACAGGCTGTCGGACATGACGGGAACGTTCCTCCGGGCGAAATTTTTGCCTATGGTGCCACGAACCGGGCGCCCGGGTCAGCCGGCGCCCGCCTCCCACCCTCCCCCCAGCGCCTTGTACAGCGCGATCAGCCGGGTATAGGACTCGGTTTCAGCAACGGCCACCGCGTCCTGGGCGCGCAGCAACGTGCGCTGCGCATCCAGCACCGTCAAATAGGGTGCGCTGCCCTCGCGATACCGCAAGCGCGCCAGTTCCGCCGCACGCGCGCTATGTGCGGCCGCCTGCGCCAGGTTGCCCAGGCGTTGCTGCGTCTGGCCAAACTGCGTCAGGGTCGATTCCAGTTCCTCCACCGCCTGCAACACGGTCTGTTCATAGCGAGCCACTTCGCCGTCGGCGCGCGCCTGGGCGCCGCGCTTTCTGGCCAGCGCCGTGGGCAGGTGGAAGGCCGGCCATTTCACGCCGGATGTCACGCTGAAGGCGCGGCTGGAACTGGAACCGAAGTCGGCGCCGCGCAGCGCGACAAAGCCCAGGAAACCGCCCAGGTCGATACGCGGATACAGCTCGGCCGTAGCGACCCCCACGTCGGCATTGGCGGCGGCCATCGCGCGTTCGGCCGCCAAAATGTCGGGCCGGCGCGACAGCAGCGCGCCTACGTCGCCAATGGGCATGCGGGCGGTCAGCGGCGCTAGCGGCTTGCCCGCGTCCAGCTCGCCCAGGTCGACGGGCCGCAGGCCGGCCAGCATGGCGATGCGATACAAGGCCAGCCGCCGGGCCGTCTCCTGCACGGGCACGCTGGCTTGCACGGTTTCCAGTTCCGCCCGTGCACTGGCCAGGTCGCCTTCATCGCCCCGCCCTCCCGACACCATCGCTTGCGTGACGCGCAGGCTGTCGCGCTGACTGTCCAGATTGGCGCGCGCCACGGCCAGCCGCTGCTCGGCCCCACGTAGCTCGAAATAGTTGCGGGCGACCTCGGCCGTGACCACGATGCGCGCTTGCGCCAGGTCGGCCGCCTGGGCCTCGCTGCGTGCCGCCGCGCCTTCCGCCGCCCGGCGCAGGCGGCCGAACAGATCCAGTTCCCAGGTGGCGTCGAACCCGGCCCGGTAGCTCTGGGCCAGATTGCGCTGCCCTGTCGGACCTGTGTTGGCTTGCGACAGGCTGCGCTCGTAGCGGCCATCCATCGTCACAGCCGGCAGCTGGTCCAGTTCTTTTTCGTCCAGCACAGCGCGCGACTCGGCGAGCCGGGCCTGGGCGATACGGATATCGTGATTGCGCGCCAGCGCCAGATCAATCAGACGGTCCAGCTGCGGATCCTGCAATTGGCGCCACCAATCGCGTTGCACCTGGTCGGTAGAGAACAGCGCTGCCTCGGGGCTGACTAGCGCTACGGGCGCGGCTTGCGGCCGTTGGTAATCAGGGCCGACCGCGCAACCCGCCAGCGCCAGCGCGGCGATCAGCACGGCGGCAGCGCGGCGCGGCCGTGGGGAAAGTATGGAATGTTTCATGATCGTTCCTTATTGCGAAGCGGCAGGCGAGGCGAGAGGTGAGGCGACAGGCGAGGCCGGATGTGCCCCCGTCTGCGCCCCATTGCGTGCATCCTCTGCCTGTGCCGCCGCCAGCTCTTGGGCGCGCGGCGTGTCGTTGGCGGCGCGGTGGTCGCGCGCGAAGACGGTGTAGACGGTGGGCAGCACAAACAGCGTGAACAGCGTCCCCACCAGCAAGCCCACCACGATGACCAGACCCAAGCTGTAGCGGCTATGCGCCCCCGCGCCCGAGGCGAACAGCAAGGGAATCAGCCCCATCACCATCGCCGCCGTCGTCATCAAAATCGGACGCAGCCGGATCCGCGCGGCCTGCTCCATTGCGCTGCGGCGATCCAGGCCGTGCGTGACCTGCATCTCATTGGCGAACTCCACCATCAGAATGCCGTGCTTGCTGATCAGGCCAATCAACGTCACCAGCCCGATCTGGGTGTAGATGTTGATGGTGGCCATGCCCAGCGCCAACGGAATCAAGGCGCCGCAGATCGACATCGGCACGCTGACCAGGATGATGAACGGATCGCGCAGGCTTTCGTATTGGGCGGCCAGCACCAGGTAGATCACGATGATGGCGAAGATGAAGGTGATCATCAGCGCCGAGCCTTCCTGGCTGAATTGGCGCGCATCCGATTGCCAGTCGTAGCTGAAGCCTGCGGGCAGTTGCCGCGCCTCTTGCGTCAGGAATTTCACCGCGTCGCCCATCGTGACGCCGGGC
Source organism: uncultured Achromobacter sp. (assembly GCA_913775005.1). Lineage (GTDB taxonomy): Bacteria > Pseudomonadota > Gammaproteobacteria > Burkholderiales > Burkholderiaceae_B > Achromobacter. The sequence goes on along the minus strand of CAJYKY010000464.1, from coordinate 353 downwards.
ATCGGAATGGCCTGGAACGTGGCCGCGTTCAGCTGATTGAATTGCGTCAACGAATTGGGCTCGACGCCCATCGACACCGTGACCAGGTTCGACAACGGCACCTGCGCGCCGCTGGCGCTCTTCACATGGAACTGCGCCAACGCTTGCGGCGACAGACGCTGCTCGCGCAGGCTTTGCGGGACCACGTCATACGACCGGCCATCCATGCCGAAACGGTTGATGTAGTTTTCACCCACCAGCACGGCCAGCGTATCGCCGATGTCTTTCATCGTGACGCCCAGGCTGTTGGCCTTGGCACGATCCACCTTCAGTTGCACGACAGGATTGTTGTAGTCCAGGTCGCTGTCGACCAC
>CAJYKY010000463.1 GCA_913775005.1 uncultured Achromobacter sp. | reverse complement strand
GCGGTCTGGTTGCGCGCGCTGCTGCTGGGGGCTTGCGTGACGGGGCTGGTGCTGTGGATCCGGTCACTGGAAATCGTGTCGGACATGTCTTTTTCCTGACCGCCGGCACCGCATCACCGCCCGCCCGAACAAACAAAAAGCCCTTCGACATATCGAAGGGCTTTTTTTCGTACGGCCGCCTGTTTAGGGGCCAGCAGCAATGCCGTCCGCGAACGGCTCGCCGCTTATTTCTTCTTGCGATAGGCGTCGTGGCAGGCTTTGCAGCTGGCGCCCACGTCGCCGAACGCCGCGCGCAGCTTGTCCAGGTCACCCGCGTCGGCAGCGGCCGACAGCTTCACGATGTTGTCCTGGAAGGCTTGCTGCTTTTGCTTGAAGCCTGCGGCATCGCTCCAGATCTCGGGGCGTGCATCGCCGCCTTCCGTACCCGGGCCGAAGGCCGTCCACGGCAGCGCCGACAAGGTCTTCAGCACTTCAACGTTGGCCTTGATCTGCGCAGCGTCGTAAGGCGCCTGACCGCGAACCACCGGCGTCATGCGCCCGAAGTGCGAGGCCATCAGCGTCAACGCGGATTGGCGGTACTTGACCGCGTCTTCCGGCTTGGCGAATTGCGCCGAGGCGGTCGTCGCCAACAACGGCCCCACGGTCATACAGGCCAACGCGGCAAGCGTGGACAACTTCTTCATTGCAAATCTCCCGTAAGAACAACAAGGATGCCGCGCGCGTGGCGCGCGCGGCATGGCGACTATACCGCCCGAGCCAGCTCGGCGGCCAGCCCGATATAGGACCGCGGCGTCATCGCCAGCAGGCGAGCCTTGGGCTCTTCAGGAAGCGCGAGGCCCTGGATGAATTCTCGCAGGGCTTCTTCGGTGATGCCCTTGCCGCGCGTCAAGGCCTTCAGTTGTTCGTAGGGCTGCGGCAGGCCGTAGCGGCGCATGACGGTCTGGACCGGTTCGGCCAGCACTTCCCAGCAGGCGTCGATATCGGCGTCTATGGCAGCCGTGTTCACTTCCAGCTTGCCCAGGCCGCGCATGCAGGCGTCCCACGCGACCAGGCAATAGCCCAGGCCCACGCCCAGGTTGCGCAGCACGGTGGAGTCGGTCAGGTCACGCTGCCAGCGGGAGATCGGCAGCTTGTCGGCCAGGTGGCGCAGCACCGCGTTGGCCAGGCCCAGATTGCCTTCGGAGTTTTCGAAGTCGATCGGGTTGACCTTGTGCGGCATCGTCGACGAACCGACCTCGCCTTCCTTCAGGCGCTGCTTGAAGTAACCCAGGGCCACATAACCCCAGATGTCTCGGTCCAGGTCCAGCACGATGATGTTGGCGCGCGTGATGGCGTCAAACAGGGCCGACATCCAGTCGTGCGGTTCGATCTGGATGGTGTGACGGTTTTGCGTCAGGCCCAGGCCAGCCAGCACGCGTTGGCTGAAGGCGGGCCAATCGATTTCCGGGTAGGCGGACAGGTGCGCGTTGTAGTTGCCGGTGGCGCCGTTCAGCTTGGCCAGCGGTTCCACGGCCTTGACGGCGTCAATGGCGCGGTTCAGGCGCGCGGCCACGTTGGCAAATTCCTTGCCCAGCGTGGTGGGGCTGGCCGGTTGGCCGTGCGTGCGCGACAGCATCGGCTGGTCGGCCTGCGCCACGGCCAGCTCGTTCAGCTTGGCGGCCAGTTCAGTCAGGCGCGGCACGACCACCTGATCGCGGGCGCGCGACAGCATCAGCGCGTGCGAGGTGTTGTTGATGTCTTCGGACGTGCAGGCGAAGTGGATGAATTCGGCGGCGCGGGCGAGTTCGGCATCGTCGGCCACTTTTTCCTTCAACCAGTACTCAACGGCCTTGACGTCGTGGTTGGTGACGCGCTCGATATCCTTGATACGGCCGGCGTCGGCTTCCGAGAAATTCTGCACCAGTTGTTGCAGGCGCTGGCGGGCCGCTGCCGAGAAGGCGGGCAGTTCGGGCAGGCCGGCGTCAGACAAGGCGACCAGCCAGGCCACCTCGACTTCGACTCGGTGCGCCATGAAGCCGGCTTCGGACAGCAGACCGCGCAGTGCGTCGCCCCGGGAAGCGTAACGGCCATCCAATGGCGAAAGGGCATTAAGTTGGCTCAATTGATCGGCGATTTGCATGGTCTGAAGAAGAAATGGCTGCGGATGGGAAAACCCGACGATTTTATCATCCGGGCGCGTGCAACATTGTGGCAAACTGGCGAAGATTCCGGCCGCGTGGCGGTTCGACCGTCATGCGGCCTGCTATACTTCGGCCGCTTTTCGACTCCGCTTGTGACTCCATGAAACTGATCGGCTCGCTTACCAGTCCATACGTACGCAAAGTGCGTATCGTCATGGCCGAGAAAAAGCTGGACTACCGGCTTGAACTCGAAAACGTCTGGTCCGCCGACACGCAGATCCAAACGTACAACCCGTTGGGCAAGGTTCCCTGCCTGGTCATGGAAGACGGCGGCGCGCTATTTGATTCGCGCGTCATCGTTGAATATGTCGACACCTTGTCGCCCGTCGCCCGCCTGATCCCGCAACCGGGACGCGATCGCGCGGCCGTCAAGTGCTGGGAAGCCATCGCTGACGGCGTGCTTGACGCCTGCGTGGCGATCGTCAAGGAAAACCAGCGCCCCGAGGCGCAGCGCAGCCCGGAATGGATCGAACGCCAGTTTGGCAAGATCCACGCCAGTCTCGACGCCATGAACAAGAGCCTGGGCGACAACGCGCACTGCATGGGCATCAACTACAGCCTGGCGGACATCGCCGTGGGCTGCGCGCTGGGCTACCTGGACCTGCGCTTTGCCGACCTGGACTGGCGCACCAACCACCTGAACCTGGCGCGTCTGTACGACAAGCTGTCGCAGCGCCAGTCGTTCCTGGACACGGTGCCCAAGACCGCCTGACACCGCCTGACTGCCCGTGACTCACGGGCCGAAAGTTCCAACCGGCCGCCCTGCGCGGCCGGTTTTCATTGGCGCGGCGCTTATCCGTGCTGGCGCTATTGCGCGGCGAAGGTCTGCCAGGCCTTGAACAGCATGTAGGCCGACAGCGCAAACAGCAGGCAGGCAAACACGCGTTTTAACGTACGCACGGGCAGCCGGTGCGCCATGCGCGCGCCCAGCGGGGCCGTCAGCACGCTGG
>CAJYKY010000462.1 GCA_913775005.1 uncultured Achromobacter sp. | reverse complement strand
CTCTTGCGTTTGCGATACTGCAAGATCCCAGCGCGGCTGGCCAGTCACCGCGCTGTTTTGCGAGGCGCGGAACGAGAAACCGTCGGTTTCCTTGGGCTGGGCCGGGTTGATGGCATCGCGGGCCTGTTCGATCGACGCCGAAAAGTCTGTCAGCCCCGACAACAGGCTGCGATGCGCTTCCTCGGCCGGCAGCCGCAACGCCCCGCCCGCCGTAGCCGCTGCGGGCACCTGCGCCGACGCGACGCTGCCGTGCATGGCGGCAAACACGCCCTTGAACGTGGCCATCAGCGCCTCGTCCCCCGCGCCGCGCCGCTGCGCGCGGTCAAACTGGGAAAGGTACTTGCTGACGGCAGCCGCTTGCTGTTCGGCCGACCCCAGCGTGATCGGCTTGGATACGTCGACGGACACCTTCGTGACGCCCGTCAACCCCGACACCGTCAACGTGCGTTGCGAGCTGTCTGCATTGAAATCAATGGTCTGCACCACCTCGCCGGCCGCCAGGCGCGTGTCGCGCAGGCTGATCGACGACAGCAGTGGCGACGTGGCGTTGGCCAGCTTGGCCAGCGACCAGCGCGGCGGCGTTTCGGCCAGGCCGTCCAGCGCGTCCTGGAAGGCGCCGGACAAGTCCGCGATGGCGCGGCGCTCGTCTTCGCTGAGGGTGCCTTCGGCCACGTCCACCTGCACGGCCATGCCCTCCGGGCCCCGTTGCAGCGAGATTTCCACCTTGATGCCGCTGGCGGTGGCAATGCGCAGCGACACCGCGTTGTCCGCACGTAGCGCGCTTTGTGCAGGCGCCGATGCCGCCTCGGCCGCATCCGCCGCACCGGCCGACGCAGCGGGGGCCGCTGCCGTAGCCGGCGACCACAGCGACAGGTTGCCGCCGTCGGTCCTGAAACGGTTCAACACCGCCGCGCCCACGTCCGCGAAAGGCCCGGCCACGCCGCGCGAGCCGACATTGCGGCTCATCAGCGTCGAAATCGCGTCCGTGACGGCGCCCGATTGCGTGTAGGTTGACGTGCCGATGTCGTTGTTGCCTTGGCGCAAGCGCACCACCGTTGACACGGGCGCGTCGGCAGACAGCACCGTACCGGCCGTGCGCGACACGGGCGGGTTGAGCGGGACGTAATTCGGCACGCTTGCCGACGAGATGGGCGAGGTCATGGGCAGTGTCTTCCAGACGCGTGGGCAGTGCCTGCCCGGGTTTTTATCGATGTCTCTGGAATGTGTAACGGCACGCCCGCGCCAAAATTAACCCCGTTCCCCTGCTACGGGCTGATCGAACGCCCGGTCAGATCCCGTGTCGATCCAGAAATGCGCGCACGGCGTCGAGCACCTCGCCCTCGCGCTCACGGTGCGGCACATGTCCGCAACCGGGCATCGGCAACATTTGCGACGGTCCGCCCGTCAGCGCGATCAGCGTCTCGGGATGGCGCATCGAGCCGTATTCGTCGTTTTCACCGTGGATGGCCAGTAGCGGCGCCGTCACGCGCGGCAGGGTCGCGTCCAGGTTCCAGTCGGCAAATTCTGCGGAATGCCAGGTCTGCACCCAGGCGTCCAGCACCCACTGGGCCTTGTCGCCGTGATAGCGCTTTAACCGGTCCAGCTGGGCGGGGTCGCGGAACTGCTCGCCGGCGACCTGGATGCCTGCCAAGGTGCGGTCTTCGACAAATTCCTGGGCGGATTCGGTGATGAGTCCCAAGCAGCGGTCCGGGTACGCGGCTGCGATCGACACCGCCATGCCGCCGCCCACGCTGTGGCCGAACAGGATGAAACGGGACAGGTCGAAGTGCTTGAGCAGCGCGGCAAAGCCGTCATCGGCTTCGGCGGCGACAAAATCGGGCGCCAGCCGGCCCGGGTGGGCGTCGGCCTGGCCAAACCCCAGCCGGTCGTAGGCGATGACCGTCCGGCCAGTAACTTGCGCGAGCTTGGCGGGAAAATCGCGCCACAGGTCCACGCTGCCCAGCGAGTCATGCAGCAGCACGATGGCCGCGCCTTCCTGGCCCGGCCAGCGGCGGGCGTGGATCCGGCCAAGTGCAGTCGGGATCAGCGTGTCTTGGGGCGCGGCGGCGGCGGCGTTGTCGGCCATCATTCATCCTCTGTTCAGTCCATGGGCTTCGCAGATTCTGCTGTCTTCCGGCGCGACAGGCAACTGGTGGCGGCGGGCGCACCTGCGCCGCGCCGCCGGTCAGGCTCAGTACGCCGGGGCGGCCTGGGTCAGCGCCAACATCTTCGTCGGCGCGGCGCCTTGCGTATCGCCACGCAGCTTGAACAGGCCCACGGTCTCGGCCAGCACGCGCGCCTGGTCGCTCAACATGGCCGACGCGGCGGCAGATTCCTCCACCAGCGCGGCGTTCTGCTGCGTGGCCTGGTCCATATCGGCCACGCTGCGGTCGATCTGGCTGATGCCCACGCTTTGCTCCGTCATGGCGCCGTGGATCTCGGTAACCAGGCGCTGCACGCGAGTGATGCCGTCCACGATTTCGCTCATGGTCGTCCCGGCCGCCTGCACACGCTCGGTGCCGCTCTTGACGTTTTCCACCGACGCCTGGATCAGCGTGCGGATTTCCTGCGCCGACGCGGCGCTGCGTTGCGCCAGCGTGCGCACTTCACCGGCCACCACCGCAAAGCCACGGCCTTGTTCGCCTGCGCGCGCCGCTTCCACGGCGGCGTTCAGCGCCAGGATGTTGGTCTGGAACGCAATGCTGTCGATCACGCTGATGATCTCGGTAATGCGTTGCGACGACTGCGAAATGGCGCTCATCGTCGTCACGGCATCCGTCACCACCTTGCCGCCGCGCTCGGCGGCGGTGCTGGCTTCCGTGGCCAGGCGCGTGGCGTGTTCAGCGGCTTCCTCGGTCTGGCGCACGCTGGAAGTCAGCTGCGTCAACGCGGACGAGGTTTCCTGCAAGGAGCCGGCCGACGTTTCCGTGCGCTGCGACAGATCGCGGTTGCCCATGTCGATTTCGCTGGTGGCGGCCGACATCGAATGCACGCCGGTGCGCACTTCCAGCATGACGTGGCTGATTTTGTCGACAAACGCGTTGAACGACGCCGAAATCTGCGCCACTTCGTCATGGCCCACCACTTCCAGCCGGTGCGTCATGTCGCCGTCACCCGAGCCGATGGTGTCCATCGCATCGCGCACGGCCGACAGGCGCTTGAACGCGCGGGACGTCGCCACGCTGGCAATCGCCACGGCAGCCAGCGTCAGCACCACCAGCGAGATCAGTGTGGCGTTGAGCACCTGGGTCAAGCCCGCGGTGGCTTCCGCCTGGTCCAGCGCAATGACCAGCGACCAGTCCGTGCCCGGCACCGGGCGCGCCTTGACCAGCTTGGGCACGCCGTCCAGCGACACCGTGATGGGTTCAGCGCCCGCGCGCGCCATCGCAGCCAGCGCGGCGGGCGTCAGTTCCGGGGCGACGTCGGTAGACGGCTTCAAGGCCAGCTTGTCGTTGACGTGCGAAATCACCTGCCCGTCGTTGGCCACCACAAAGGCCAGGCTGGACGGCGTGGGGCGGATCGCCTTGATGATGCTCTGGATGCCATCGAGCGGCACGGCGCCGCTCAGCACGCCGGTGGTCTGGCCCGCGCGGATCATGGGTGCGGTGAAGGCCACGTAAAGCTTGCCGGTGTTGGAATCGCCATAGGGCTTGGTCACCGTCATCTTGCCGGCGGCCACCGCGCTCTTGTACCAGGGGCGGGCCGTGGGATCGTAGTCGGCGGCGGTTTGCGTGGTGGAGAAAAAGGTCTTGTCGGACCAGCCCACCGTCGAAATCGGGAAGCCGTTGGTCTCGCCCATCAGCTTGGTCAGACCGCGCGGGTCGCCCTTTTCGATGGCGGCGGCGGTGGCCACGACGGCTTGCGCCTTGTCGGCCGACCAGCGTTCGATGGCGCTGGCGTTACCGGCCGCAATAGCGTCCAGGTTGCCGGAAATCGTCGCCATCATGTTGCTGCGAACGATCTGGTAGGTGGTGACGCCGGACAGGACCAATGCGCCGACGACGGTAACGCACGAAATCAACAGAATTCGATTTCGCAACGAGGTAATTTTCATGTTTGCCTTCTGACTGCCCCTGCCCGTGCCGAATGGCACAGGTTCCCAGCCTATTCGGGAAAACCCGATGGCCACCCAGGGCTTACGGCATCGGCGGCGGCAACTTTAGCTGGCCCCATTTAATGGAGCCAACTCCCTTTCGATGGCCCCATTTTTTTGTTCCGCCGACTGAATTTCAGCTGACGCCTTGTCGTGGCCGGGGCGCGAAATTACCCAGTTCAAGGGATAGCCGCAAGCCGCGCGGCTGCGCACAATCTAGAATCGCGTCACCGTGCCCCTGCCCTTTTCCTTGCCTTCCCCTATGTCCGCCTCTGCGCTTGCCCCCGAACTGACGCTGCCCGCTCCGGTGCTGCTGGTGGAGGACGAACCCCTGGTCTGCCGCCGGCTGGAAGGCCTGCTGCTGCAACTGGGGTATCAGCCCGACGCGCTGATCTTCGCCGGTTCGCTGGCCGAGGCGCGCGCGTGCCTGGCCAATCAGCCGGTGGCGCTGGCGCTGGTCGACCTGGGCTTGCCCGACGGCAGCGGGATCGAACTGATTGCGGACATGCACGCCGCCGACCCCGGCCTGGCCATCCTGGTCATTTCCGCCTGGTGCACGGAAGACGCCATCCTGGCGGCGCTGCGCGCAGGCGCCACCGGCTACGTGCTGAAAGAGCGCGACGACATGGAAGTGTCGCTGTCTTTGCGCAGCGTGCTGCGCGGCGGCGCCCCCATCGACCCCTTTGTGGCCCGACGCATCATCGACGAATTGCGGCCCCGCCCCGCCGAGCAGACCGGCGCGGCGGGCGGTGAGATACTTAGCCCCCGCGAAAGCCAGATCCTGCGTCTGGTGGCTGAAGGGCTGGCCAATCGCGAAATCGCCGAACAGCTGTTCCTGTCGCGCTACACCGTTGAATGCCACATCAAGCACATCTATCGCAAGCTGGCCGTTTCGTCGCGCACCCGGGCGGTCCACGCCGCGCGCTCGCGTGGCTTGCTGGATTGACGGGGCGGCATAGGCCGCTTGCCCGCCTGCGCTTGGCGTTGGTGTTGCTGATGACGGTAGGGATGGCATTCCCGACTGCTTGGCTGCGGCGTGGCTTGGCGCACACGTTGCCGTTTTGGCTGATGATGCTGCTGGCCACGATGTTTAGCCTGCCTGCCTTCGCCAGTGAAACCAGCGCGGCTGCCGGTGAAGCCCCCGCCGCCGAGACGGCTGCCTGCACAGTCCAGACGCTGTCCGTTTCCGCCTCGCGGGCTAGCGACGATAGCAACGGGCCACCCGCCACTGAATGGCGCGCCGGTGGGGCCGCTACGTTACCCCCCGGATGGGAACCCGTCACGCTGCCCGACAACTGGAACGAACGTTGGCCCGGCTACACCGGATCGGTCTGGTATCGCATCGATTGGCAGCGCCAGTGCGACACGCGCGCCTTGCCGTCCAACGCCACAGCCCCCTCCGCCGCCATCGGCCTGACGCTGGAATCCATCGTGATGGCGGGCGAGGTCTACGTGAACGACGCGCTCATCTGGCGCGATGCGCAACTGACCGAACCGCTGTCGCGCAGCTGGAACATGCCGCGCAACTGGCGCCTGCCCGACGCCATCTTGCAAGACGGCGTGAACACGCTGTGGGTGCGGGTCGTGGGCGTGGCGCAGCAAACGCCGGGCCTGGGCGCCGTCTATCTGGGCGACGCGCCGGCCATGCAGGCCAAACAGGAAGACCTGTGGTGGCGCAACCGCACGCTGTACTCGGTGAACCTCATCGTCTCCTGCGTACTGGGCGGTCTGTTCTTCTGCATCTGGGTGGTCCGGCGCGAGCAGACCACTTATGGCTGGTATGCGCTGATGTCGCTGTTCTGGGTGCTGTTCATCAGCAACGTGCTGTTGACCGACCCGTGGCCGTTTTCCAGCACCTTGGCGCTGGCACGGGGCAACACCATAGCGCTGGTGCTGTACATCGTGTGCTTCTGTCATTTCACGTGGCGCTTTGGCGAGCAGTCCATGCCGCGCCTGCAACGCGCGCTGTGGATTCTGGCTGCCGCATTGGTGGCGATGACGGCCACCGTTCCGGACTCCGCGGTAGGAACGGCGCAGTTGACGGGCGTGCTGATTTCCGCCGCCATCTTCCTGGCCAACTGTCTGCAATTTCCGGTGTATGCCTGGCGCACGCGCCGGCCCGAACATCTGATGCTGGCCGCCTGCCTGCTGGTCTTCTTCGCGGTCAGCTTGCATGACCTGTTGCTGATGTTGAAGCTGATCGACACGGGCGTTTATTACACGCCCTATTCCAGCGTGGTGATCACGCTGTGCCTGTCCGCCATCCTGGGCTTGCGGCACGCGTGCAACGTGCGCCAGATCGAACGCTTCAACCAGGAACTGGCGGACGGCATCTTCCAGGCGCGTCAGAGCCTGACCGAAACGCTGGCGCGCGAGCACGCGCTGGCCATGGCCAATACCCGCCTGCACGAGCGACTACAGATCGCCCACGACCTGCACGACGGCCTGGGCGGTTCGCTGGTGCGCATGATGGCGATGGTGGAGCAGGCCGACCGGCCGCTGCACGGCCAGCAGTTCCTGTCCATGCTGAAGCTGTTGCGCGATGACTTGCGCCAGACCATCGACAGCGGTTCCAGTGCCGGCATCACGGTGCCCGCCACGCCGCAGGAATGGGGCGCGCCGCTGCGCCACCGCTATGTGCAGCTGTTCGACGAATTGAATCTGGATTCCAGCTGGCAGTTCCCGCCTGCATGGCGCAGCCCGCCCAACCCGCTGCAATGCCTGGCGCTGACGCGCCTGGTGGAAGAGGCGCTGACGAATGTCGTCAAGCACAGCCGCGCCCGCCGCGTGCAGCTTCAGTTGTCGCAGCCCGATGCCGATCATCTGCACTTGCGCATCGAAGACGACGGCGTGGGCTTTGATGTGGCGGCGGTGCGCAAGGCGGGCGTCAGCGTGGGCATGCGCAGTATGCATACGCGCATCGCCCGGGTACACGGCACACTGGACATTGCGTCGGCCCCGGGCTGCACCGTCCTGACGGCGGTGCTGCAATTGCGGCCGGCAGCGGCGCAACCGGTCTAAAATCCCTTTCCTCATTGCGCGAAGCCCTAAGACCTGTGCAGCCCGACCTCGGCCCGTCTTCTTCCGCCTCCCCCTCCCCTTACAGCGCCCGCATCTTGCAGGTGCAGATCGACGCCTTGCGCCGAAGCTTTCCCTTCGCGCTGGCGGGTTCGCTGATCACGGCCTGCTTCTCGACCTATGCGCTGCACGACGTGCTGCCGCTGCATGAGCTGCTGGCGTGGATCATTGCCACGCTGGGGGTGGGCGGGCTGCGGCTGGCGGCGATGCTGGTGTATGACCGCCATCGCGCCGATCCGGACGCTGCCGCGCGCTGGGTGCGCCGCATGCTGATCGGCAACCTGTGCTCGGGAATACTGTGGGGACTGCCCTTCGCGTACTGGACGTTCTTCGTACCGCTGGAATACCAGCTGTTTTTTATCGTGCTGCTGTTTGGCCTGGGCACCGGCGCCATCTATTCCAACTACATGCTGCTGCCGGTGATGTACGCGTTCGAGGTGCCCGCGTTTGCGCCGATGTTCATCGCGCTGGCGGTGCAGCCGTCGGCCATCCACCTGGCGCTGGTGACCAGCGGCCTGGCCTATCTGGTCGCCACGCTGGCCTTCATTCATCGCATGAACCGCACGCATCTGGACGCGTTGCGGTTGGGCTACGAAAACCTGGCGCTGCTGGAACAGGTGCGGCAGGAAAAGACCGCCGCGGAACGCAGCGACCTGGAAAAGTCCCGCTTTCTTGCCGCTGCCAGCCACGACCTGCGCCAGCCGGTGCACGCCGTCAACCTGTTCCTGGGGCTCTTGACGAACGAACCGCTGTCACGCCATGGCCGCTATCTGGTGGACAACATCGCCAGCGCGATGTCGGCTATGGGCCATTTGT
>CAJYKY010000461.1 GCA_913775005.1 uncultured Achromobacter sp. | reverse complement strand
GCGGCCGGTGGGGGTGCGGGGGGGCTTGGGGGGGGGGGGGGGGTGCCGGGGCGGCGGCCTGGCTGGTGGCGGTATTGTCGGCGCCTTCCGGCACGGCCTGGCCGTCTTCGGTGGTTTGCGCACCGGCGGCAGCGGGGGATGCCTGGTTTTGCGGCTTGCGCGCGTCGGGCTTCAGTGCAATCTGCACTTGCGACGGCGCGCGGATGACGCTGCGGTAGCCGGCACCAGAGCCTTGGTATTGAGCGTCGGTAACGGTGCTTTCAACCGGCGGGTCGTAATACCCTTCGGTTTTCTGCTGGGCGCAGCCTGCCGCACCTAATGCGGTACCGGCCAGCAGCAGCCCCATGACACTGAGTTTGCGGGATCGGGTAACGATGTCGACGCGGGCGGTCATGGCAGCTTATCCGTGAATTGAGTCTGTCTCCGATTTTACGCACTTATGCGAAGATTCGATACGTTCCCTTAGTCACTGTTGGATGTTGTCAGCACTTTATGCACAAATTACGACACGGCCGCGTCGTTTCGGAAAAAGCATGACTCTCATGCGTCAGATTTTCGATATCCCATTGGGCGTCTTCATCGGAGTGGCGGCGCTGGTGGGCCTGTTCATCGGCAATTGGCTGACCGTGCTGACTTACCGCCTGCCGCGCATGATGGAACGCGAATGGCAGGCGCAATGCATGGATGCAATGGGCAAGGCGCGGCCCGACAACACTGAAAACCTGCTGCGGCCGGCGTCGCATTGCCCCGCCTGTCACGCGCCCGTGTCTGGCTGGCGGCGCTTGCCGCTTGTGGGCTGGCTGGTGCTGCGGGGCCGCTGCGGCGCTTGCCAAGCGCCGATCAGCTGGCGCTATCCCACGATTGAACTGCTGACCACCGCATTGTTCGCCGCCTGCGCCTGGCGTTACGGCGCAACGCCGATGGCCTTGTGTGCGATGGGCCTGTCCGCCGTGCTGGTGGCGCTGGCCTGGATCGATTTTGAAACGACCTTGCTGCCGGACGTGCTGACGCAGCCGCTGCTGTGGGCGGGTTTGCTGATCAACCTGTTCGACACGTTCACCACTTTGCCGCTCGCCGTGGTGGGCGCCGTGGCGGGTTATGTATTCCTGTGGGTCATCTTCCACGTGTTCCGTCTGCTGACCGGGCGCGAGGGCATGGGATACGGTGACTTCAAACTGCTGGCCGCGCTGGGCGCGTGGTTCGGTGTCGAGGCCCTGCCGATGGTATTGCTGTCGGCGTCGCTGGTCGGTGTGGTGATCGGCGGCGCGTTGACCTTGACGGGACGCGCCAGCCGCGGGCAGCCTTTGCCGTTCGGGCCCTATCTGGCGCTGGCGGGTATCGTGATGTTGCTATTAGGCGGCGACGACGGGGTCTTGCCATTTCTGCGCTAGGCGCAAGCAGCAAACAAGAGAGCGATATGTTCAAGATTGGTCTGACGGGTGGCATCGGCTCGGGCAAGTCCCGCGTGGCGGACATGCTGGGCGAATGGGGCGCAACGCTGGTCGACACCGACGAGATCGCGCGCGACCTGACGGCAGCGCGGGGCGCAGCCATGCCCGCCATTGAACGTGAGTTCGGCCCCGACGCGTTAACGCCGGACGGCGCGCTGAATCGCGATTGGATGCGTGAACGCGCGTTCTCGGATCCACAAACGCGCTTGCGTTTGGAAGCGGTGCTGCATCCGATTATTTCTAAGGAAACCGAACGTCAGGCAGCGGCCGCCAGCGGATCGTACCTGGTCTTCGTTGTACCGCTGCTGGTAGAGTCCCTGGCACGGTGGCGCGGGCGCGTGGATCGTATCTGTGTAGTCGATTGCGACCCCGACACGCAGGTGGCTCGCGTGCAGTCTCGCAGCGGGCTGACGGAGCCAGCCATCAGGCGTATTATGGCGGCACAGGCTGCGCGGGCTAGCCGGTTAGAGGTTGCAGACGACGTCATCACTAACGATGGCGCAACCACACCAGAGCAATTGCGCGCGCAGGCGAAGACCTTGCATGACCGCTGGCTTTTGCTAGCGACCACCACGGGCCGGTAAGCGACAAGCTTGGCCGGCACCCCTGAATCTCTCGGCCCGTCGGCCGACCACTGATGGGCCTGTCAAAAAGCGTGATCGTTTACGAATATCCCTTCAATGAGCGCATCCGCGCTTATCTGCGATTGGAATACCTGTTCGACAGGTTGTTCTTCTTTGCTCGCGAGGGAGACTCACGCCAACATCAGGTTGCCGTCACCTCTCTATTCGATCTGCTTGACGCGTGCGAACGCACCGACGTCAAAGGCGCCGTGCTGCAAGATCTTGAACGCCAACGCATGGCGCTCGTGGGTCTGCGTGATCACCCCGGCGTGGCGCAAGATGCACTCGAAGCCATGCTGCGCGAACTGGAAAAAGTGGCGGCCGCGCTGGCAGCCCCCGGCAAGACCGGGCAGTCCCTGCGCGAAAACGAATGGCTGACCAGTTTGCGCGGGCGCCTGTCCGTGCCGGGCAGCGCCACGCAGGTGGACATGCCTTCTTATTTCGCCTGGCAGAACAAATCTGAAGCGGCCCGCTGCGCGGACTTACAGGCCTGGCTGGCACCATTCTCGGCGCTGTACGACGGTTTGACGCTGGCCTTGCGCTTGCTGCGCGAATCCGGCCGCAAGACCGACATCGTGGCAGAGCAGGGCGCCTATCAGCAGATGCTGGGCGGCAAGCAATTCCAGCTATTGCGTGTCTGGGTCGACCCTACGATGGGGGTCTTTCCCGAGATCAGCGCCAATAAGTACATGATCTGGATACGTTTTTCCACGCAAGACGGGGAATTCAAGCCGCAGCAGGTGGCCCGCGATGTCGCCTTCCAGATGACGCTGTGCAGCTCTTAGGGCGGGTAGCGCCTTGATTTCAGCCTGATTCCTGTTGCGGCCAGTTTCAACTGCCGCCTCTGATCGTAAAAATTCCAACCGACTAGTAGACAATACGGCTTTCTCCGTCAGTGCCCGGAACCGTTTCCATGTCCGAAAGTCGTCCTGTTTCCCCGCCTTCCCGCTGGACCCGCCGCCGCATCATCGGATGCGTGGTGTTGCTGCTTGTCGTGGCGGGCATCGCCTGGCTGGTGCTGCGGCCCTCGGCCAAGCCGGGCGCGGGCGGCCCCGGCGGCCCCGGTGGACGGCCGGCGGGCGGGCGGCCCCCCGCCGCCGCGATGGCCAACTTGCCCGTGCCCGTGCGCGTGGCCACCGCCGCCACGCAAGACATCGACATCTTCCTGAAGTCACTGGGCACCGTCACCGCCTACAACACCGTCACCGTGCGCAGCCGCGTCAGTGGCGAACTGGTGGACGTGGCGTTTCAGGAAGGCCAGTACGTCAAGGCCGGCGACTTGCTCGCGCAGGTGGACCCGCGCGCGTTCCAGGTGGCGCTGGACCAGGCGCGCGGCACGCAGATGCAGAACCTGGCGCAACTGGAAAACGCACGCCGCGATCTGCAACGCTATCAAGCGCTGTTCAAGCAGGACTCCATCGCCAAGCAGCAGGTCGACACCCAGGCCGCGCTGGTGCGCCAATATGAAGGCACCGTCAAAAGCGACCAGGCCAACGTCGACAACGCCAAGCTGCAACTCGACTACGCGCGCATCACCGCGCCGATCTCTGGCCGGCTGGGTCTGCGCCAGGTTGACCGCGGCAACCTCGTGTCCAGTGCCGATACCAACGGGCTCGTCGTCATCACGCAGACGCAACCGATTTCGGTCGTGTTCACCTTGCCGGAAACGCAGCTGCCCGAAGTGCGCAGCGAAATCGCTGCGGGCCGCACGTTGACCGTTGACGCCTACGACCGCGCCGACACGCGCCGTATCGCCACCGGCGTGCTGGAAACGCTGGACAACCAGATCGACGTCACCACCGGCACGCTCAAACTGAAGGCCAAGTTCGACAACGCCGACGACGCGCTCTTTCCGAATCAGTTCGTCAACGTGCGCCTGCATGTGCTGACGCGCAAGGACGTCACCGCCATCCCCACCGCCGCCATCCAGCAGGGCTCGGCCGGCGCCTTCGTGTTCCTGGTGCAGCCGGACAACACGATCGTGGTGCGGCAGGTGAAGCTGGGCGCCATCAACAACGGCATGGTGGCCGTGAACGAAGGGCTGCAACCGGGCGACCGCGTCGTCACCGAAGGCACGGACCGCCTGCGCGCGGGCGCCAAGGTTGAAATCGTGGGCGGCGCGGAAGTGATCCCCGCCACGCGCGACAAGACGCTGGGCGCGGGCGCGCCGGCCGGCACCACGCCCGCCACCAAGTAAGCCGAGATTATCGTGAGTCCGTCGCGTCTGTTCATCCTGCGCCCCGTGGCCACCACCCTGGCAATGGTGGCCATTCTGATTGCCGGCTTCATCGCCTACCGGCTGCTGCCGGTGTCGGCGTTGCCCGAGGTGGACTACCCGACGATCCAGGTGGTGACGCTGTACCCCGGCGCCAGCCCCGACGTGATGACCTCGCTGGTCACCTCGCCGCTTGAGCGCCAGTTCGGCCAGATGCCGGGC
>CAJYKY010000460.1 GCA_913775005.1 uncultured Achromobacter sp. | reverse complement strand
GCCGGTGGCTCGCGCCAGGCGTTGGTCAAGCGTGCTGGTGTAGTTGCCTTCCATGACCCACTCGTCCTGCTGAATCGCGGCATCGTGCAGGCGCACGAACTCTGCTTTGGGGCGAGGCTGCCAGTCGGTGTGGGGCAGATGGAAGAGCTGGTCCAGATGGATCGCGGGAAAACTACGCTTGCGTGCGATGGCTTGGGCAAGCGTCGACTTGCCGCTATTGCTGGGACCCAGGATGCAGATGCGCGGGCCCAGGTCGTCAAGCGTGCAGGGTTGCGGCATCGCCTTCAATGCAATTGATCGGACCCCTGCGGCTGCATGGCTGACAAGCCATTCCAGTCCGGGTCCTCGAACACGTTCAGTTCAAGCGGATAGGCAGGATGCTCGGCCAGGGATTCGTTGAACGCGTTCAGAAAGGCGTCGACATCAGCCGTGTAGAAGCGCCATTCCTTTCGATGATTGCCCGTCAGGCTGGCCACCAGCACGCCAATGGCGGAATGCTCGAAGCTATGTTCGATGGCCTCTTCGAAGCGATTCGTGAGCTGCTTGGTTTCGTCGTCGGGCATGCCGGTCTCGATGCCCGAGTACGCCCATGTGGCGATCACCAGCTTGTCATTGCGCTGGCGTTCCTCTGTTGACGGCAGCCCCGTGCGGAACCGCACGACTAGCGGCAAGCCGTTGATCTGCGCTTCGCCAACGCCCCAAAGATCGCCTGGAAAAATACTGCTCATTCAATGCCTTCCTGTCTTGATACCGAACCGTCGAAGTCCGGCGTTTGTTGCCGGGAAACCTTGCGCGTACGCACGGAGAATGTGCAGTCTATCGCAGGAAGCGAGCTTTGATCGGCGCGTCAGCGCACCGCGAACCACTCCCCACGCAGGCTGCCATTCATCCCGCAAAACGGCGGGCCGAAGCCGACGTCTTTGTCACCGGGGGCCGGGATCTCGTTCGCCACCAGCACGGCGCCGCGGCGCGTCAGCGACAGCACCCACGGCAGCCCGTCCTGATAGGTGACGTTCAGGCTATCGCCTGACACGACGCCCTTGCCGCTCAGGTCGCACACCCACTGGCCGGTGTACGGCCGGGCGGCATTGGCTTCCACCTTCAACTGACCATCTGCGCCCTGGGTGATCTCGATTTCGCCGGTCAGGTTTTTCCATTTACCGACGAAGCCCGGCGCGGGCTGCGGATTGATGGCTTTCAGAAACGCCAGTCGCGAACGCATGCCGGTAAGCAGGGCTTCGTACGGCGTGCTGGTCGTATACGGCTCGGCGTAGGACTCGTCGCGCACGCTCAGGAAGTAGCGTTGATCCTTGACCAGGGCTTTGGCGGCGTCGGCGTCAAGCTGGTCGCGTACGGTTTTGAATTGCTGCGCGACGGCGGCGTCCTGATCGCCCAGTATCGAATTGCGGCACAGCGATTTCTCGACCGGGGTGCTGGCTTTGGCGCAGTTGAACGACGGGGCGGCAACCGCGCTGCCTGCCAGGGTCACCGATGCTGCAAGGACCAGATGACGGATCATGGTGTGTAGCTCTCCAGGGGATGCGAACGGCGCGCGAGGGCGGCGCCGTCCGAAATGATGACGCAGTGTACCGGCACCGGGCCTGCATTCAAATCTGGATGCATCGGGTAAGCGCTGGCGCCGTTAGAACGTACCCCGCAGCGTCAACATCACGTTGCGCGGGTCTCCGTAGAAGCCGCCGTTATTGGTGCCGACGTTGGTGAAGTAGCGCTTGTCGAAAATGTTGTTGACGTTGACCGAGGCGGCCCAGTTTTTGTCGATGCGGTATCGGGCGAACGCGCTCCACACTGCGCGGCCCGGGTTGTCGATGCGCACGGACCCGGTGTCGTAGCTGCCGCTTTCGGCATTGACGCCGCCGCCCAGCGTATAGCGGTTCCATTCGCCCGGCAGGCGATAGGTGCTCCACAGGCGCAGCATGTGCTTCGGCGTGAAGCGATTGAGCGGCTTGCCCTGGCTGGATTCGTCTTGCAGATACTTGGTGGTGTTGTAGGTGTAGCCTGCGAACAGGTTCCAGCCGGTCAGGAGTTCGCCGCTGATTTCGGCGTCCAGGCCTTGGCTGCGCACCTTGCCCGAGGCCATGTAGCAATACCAGCCCATGTCGCATTCGGGGTCGCTGCTGTAGTCGGTCTGTGCGCGGTTTTTCTGGTCGATGCGAAAGAGCGCAATGGTCGTGTTGACGCGGCCATCGAGCAGTTCGCCCTTCAGCCCGATTTCATAGTTGGAACCGAGCACCGGCTTTAGCTGGTTGCCGCTTTTGTCGCGCTCGCTTTGTGGTTTGAAGATGTCGGCGTAGCTGGCGTAAAGCGACCATTCCCGCGACAGGTCGAAGATCAGCCCGGCGTACGGCGTGAATTCCGCTGACACGCGCTGCTTGTAGGTGGAGTCTTCGGTGTAGCTGCCGGTGGTGCGCGTGTCCCACACAATGTCGTACCAGCTCATGCGGCCGCCCAGCACCAGTTTCAAGGGCTGCGCCAGCTGCACGCGTGCAGCGGTGTAGACGCCGTATTGCTCGCTCTTGCCGTCGCGGTGTTCCAGATACGCGTCGTCCAGTTCCTGTTGGCTAGGTTCGCGCAGCTGGCCGATATTGAAAATGTCTCCGACGTAATAGCCCGATTTACTGCCGTAGTCGGTGGAAATCTTGTTGCGCGCGTAATTGGCGCCCACCACCAGTTCATGCTGCAAGCCGAAGGCGTCAATTCTGCCGACCAGGTTGGCGTCGATGCCGCCGATCTTGATGTCGTTGCGGGTGGACTCCGCCGAGAGCGAGCCGAAGTTGTTGACGGGGTCCAGTTCAGCAACTGAGCTGGCGAACTTCATGTTCAGCCGTTCGCGCATGTTGACGGCCGTGACCTTGGCCTGCCAGTTGTCGTTGAAGCGGTGGGTCAGGTCGAAGTAGGTCGTCTGCGTGGTGGAGTGGCGGCGGTTCCAGCCTGGCTCCATCGAAAACGAGCGCACCACGTCCAGCTTTTTACCGTTGCTGTACGAAGGAATGCCGCGCACGTTGGGCGTGCCATCGGCGACCTCGTAGCTCAGGCCCAGGCTCACCTGTGTTTGCGGCGTCAGATCGTATTCCAGCGTGCCGTAGTAGGTTTGGTTGGTGCTCTTGACGTGGTCGATGAACGATCCCGCCTTCTCCACATCCATGACGGCGCGGCCGCGCAAGGTACCGGTTTCATTCAGCGCGCCGCCGCCGTCCAGCTGCGTGCCAAAGCGGTCCCACATGCCGGCGGTGGTGGTGACACTGAAGCCCGGTTCGGCCAGGGCGCGCTTGCGCACGAAGTTGACGGCGCCGCTGGGTTCGCCGCCGCCTTGCAGCAGGCCGGACGCGCCGCGCAACACTTCGACGCGGTCGTAGATGGCGGTGCCGCCCGTGTAGTTGCTGGCCCGGCCATACATGCCGCGTTCCAACGGCACGCCGTCGTATTGGTACCAGGTGTTGCGAAAGCCGCGCGAGTACACGTACTTACCGAGTTGCGGGCTTTGCTGCAAGGTGATGCCGGTGGTGTTGGCCAGCGCGTCATAGATCGACGTCATGCCTTGTTCGTCCATGCGCTCGCGCGTCACGACGCTGGTCGCCTGGGGGATGTCGCGCAGCGATTGCGTGCCTTTGCCGATGGTGGTGACGGGCGACGTGTACGACTCCGTGCCTTCGGTGGTGGCGCTGAACGGCGTCAGGCCGGTGACCAGCACGGGGTCCAGCGTGACATCGCCACGTGGCACCGGGCGGATGGTGACCGAGCCGTCGTCAAAGTCGGCGATCAGGCCGGAACCCGCAAGCAGATGCTCAAACGCGGCTCGGGCGGTGTAGCGGCCGTGCAGCGCCGGCGCGTTCTTGTCGGCGATCAACGTGGGTTGCACCATCAGTTCCAGCCTGGCCTGCCGCGCCAATGCGTCCAGCGCCTGCGCGAGCGGTTGCGCAGGGATGCTGATTTCGACGGTCGCCGTGGGCTGCGCCTGGACAGAAG